>JAFGJE010000005.1 GCA_016929245.1 Phycisphaerae bacterium | reverse complement strand
GGGCCGACCAATCCCTGTCAAAATCAAAACGGACCGTTTTCCAATCATCGGGAATGAATGAGGAAACGGGATTCGTTTTGGTGTGATCTTGATTCTTCCTCCGTCGTCGGCTAGCATCGGGATCGAAGGAGTATCAGGATGATGAATATCGAGTCGTATATACGAGACGTGCCGGATTTCCCGAAAAAAGGAATCGTTTTCAAGGACATCACGCCGCTGCTGGCCTGCCCGGAAGCGATGAAGGACACCGCCGACGCGCTGGCGGCGCCGTTTGCCGGAAAGGGAATCGACCTGGTCGCCGGCGTCGAGGCGCGCGGGTGGATTTTCGGTTCGCTGCTGGCGGAACGTCTGGAAGCGGGATTCGTTCCCATCCGCAAACCGGGCAAACTGCCCTACAAAAAGATCAGCCGAACCTACGGGCTGGAATACGGAACGAACACGATCGAAATCCACACCGACGCGGTTCAGCCGGGCCAGTCGGTGCTCATGGTGGACGACCTGCTGGCGACGGGGGGAACCATGTCGGCCGCGTGCAATCTCGTGAAGGAACTCGGCGGAACCATCGCCGCCTGCACGTTCGTGATCGAACTATGCTTCCTGCCGGGCCGGGAGGTGCTGAAGGAATACGAAATTCACACGCTCCTGGAAATCCAGGGGGAGTAGTGAAGAAAAACTTGTAATACCAATTCCACCCGATATGGTCATTTGGATGGGTTTGTCAGTAGCCACGGGCGCAAGCCCGTGATGATGAAAATGGTCTATATAGTATCCGAGCCCCGGAGGGGCGATTGAGTATTTCAATCGCCCCTCCGGGGCTCGGATATATATTCACGACAATAGTTCCACGGGCTTGCGCCCGTGGCTACTATCAAAGAAAGGGTAACTCATTCTATCGAAGTTCACGCGTACGGCAGTTCGATCATCCGGTGGCAGGTGAATTCCTCGACTGTCAGTTTCATCGCGTCTCCGTCGGCGGCGATGGGAATTTCCTTTCCTTCCGGCTGCAGGACGGCCTTGGTCGGTTTTTTCGGCAGGTGCAGTTCCACCCGCACGTCCCGCAACGGCAGGAGATCCTCGATGATTTCCAGTCCTTTCAGGTACGCCGTCGCCGTGCCGCCGGATAAGTGCATCTCCCCGCCGCGCCGAAGCGTGTTGGCGTACAGCAGATGCAGAATGTAACGTTTCCGTTCGGGTTGTTCCGTGATCGTCACCCGGGCGGTCGAGGGCAGGTTCGTCGTCACCGTCGGCGTCTCCAGCAGCAGATGCATCGCCTTGAGCACGTATTGCTTGTGGGCCACCGCGCCGGTCAAACGATAATGCGAAAAGACCGGATGGGCCAGGTACAGGATGTTGCCCTTCTTCACGCCGCCGTCGAAACCGCTGGGGCTGGGTTTCGCCGGCGCGTGCTGATGGCTGCAGAAGTGCTTGTAGCTGCGGTTGAAGTACGGATCGTGAATTACGCCCAGCGAGTCGCCGTCGGTGACTTTGATCCGCTGACTGGGCAGGTACATCACCAGAGGCATGTTCACGAATTCCGCCTTCAGGCCGTCGATGGGCACGATGTAATCCGGCTGATAGGGACTCTGCCCTTCCCAGGCCGCGCCGACGTCGAACAGGAAACCGTCGTCGCCCAGGCCGCTCGTTCCGGTCAGGAAGAGTTTCCCGCCGCCGGCGAGGTAGGCGTCGAGTTTGGTCTTCAGTTGGGGATTGATCTTCACGTCGTCGGGCAGGATCAGAACCTTGTACTTTGAAAAATCCATCTCCTGATCGAGCACGTCGAACAGGACGTGTCCTTCCAGCAGGATGCGCACCGCGCCTTCGTCGGGATATTCTTCCACCCGCCTGACCAGGCCGTTCACGGCGGAACTGCTGAGCAGGCCGACATCAACGACGCTGGTGACGTCGTCGCACCAGGGTTCCTTTTTCTCCACATCTTCATAGGCGGCCCCGATCAGCTCATACGTGCTGGGGTCCATCATGCCTTCCGGATGAAGCTGGTCGCCCACGGAACATTTCGACCCGTACGCCAGCATCGCGGCGCATTCATATCGCAGGGCGTTGGGGTGTTTGTATCCGCCGAACTCTCCCCAGGTGGTGTGGAATTTGCCCGTTATACCGAGGAAATCGTGCGGCAGGTTTTCGCAGTATTTCGCGGACATGGGGAAGTGGTCGTACCCCCACCCGCCGGTCGGGAGGGATTCCATTTCGATATGGCTGAAATACTTGTCGTATATTTCCCGCTTCCCGCGTGAGATATGTCCGCTGTTGTGGAACACGGGCATGTCCGCCCGGCCGGATCGGCAGGCTTCGGTGGTGCGCTGATAGTATTTCTCCAACGCCTGGGCCGCGCAGGCGAGGCGGTCTTCCTCGTTGCGGGCGTCCAGGTCGTGGGCGTTCATCCAGTCGAGACAGAACGGACAGCAGCACTGGTTCTGGGAAATGATGTCGAGGAAGATTCCGTCGCAGTCCGGGAACAGTTCCACCACTTCGTGGATATATTCGCGGAGATAATCCAGGTACGGCGAATTGAAGCACATCTTGTGGAACCCCGCTTCGACGGATCGCTTCGCCCAACCGGTATACTGTCCCTCGTAAGAAATTTCCCGCCATTCGGGATGATCGTGCGAGATCATATTATTCACGCCGGCCGTGATGTAAATCGGTACGTTGACGTCAATGTCCTTGCAGGCGTCGTACTGGGCGCGAAGCAGATCGAAATCCAGGTGCGGGTGGATTTTCCCCACCTTCGTGGGATGATAGCTCCAACCGTGATGACATGACGAGAAACACGTGATCGAATTGACGTGCCCGATCTTCAGCGCCTCCTGCCACTGCTTTTTGTCAAACGCCTTCCCGATCCGCTCAATGGCGGGGGAGGTGTGAAAATCCAGATGAACCTGCCGAAATCGTAACTTGTGCATAATCGTCTCCCAATGCATCAGGCCGGGATTTCATGAAGGGGGGAATTCTACCGCACAAAAGCGAGACACGTCCAGAGCAATTCGCGTGGATTGAAGTTATTTTCCCGCCGTTTCCAGTGACTCGGGCAGGGTTTCCACGAAGGCGCGAATCTCGTCGCGGACGCGACGGTAACATGTCAATGCTTCCTCCGGCGTTCGGGCCTGTCGGGCGAGTTTCGGCGGGTCGTCGAAGCCCACGTGAACCTTTTTCGCGTCGCCCGGGAACGTCGGACACGTTTGATCGGCGTGGCTGCAGACGGTCACGACGTAATCGAAGGGAATTCCCATCAGATCACGGACGTTTTTGGAACGCTGCCGGGAAATATCCACACCCGCTTCCGCCATCACCTTCACCGCGTCGGGATTCAGGCCGTGCGTTTCGATCCCCGCGGAATACGCGTCGATCCGGTCACCCTTCAGCGCCCGAGCCCAGCCCTCGGCCATCTGGCTGCGACAGGAATTGCCCGTGCACAAAAACAATATCTTAACCTTGCACATGTTCTTTGGGTGTTACGACAACAGCTTCCGGATTTCTTCCACGTCGGGCACCTTGCCGGCGACCTTCACCTTGCCGTCGACGACCAACGCCGGGGTCATCATCACGCCGAAATTCATGATTTCTTTAATGTCCGTGACTTTTTCCAATTCACATTCCACACCCGCCGCCTGAGCAGCCGCTTCGGCGTTGGCCGCGAGTTTCTGACACTTCGGGCAACCCGTGCCCAATATCTGTAGTTTCATCATTGTAGTCTCCGAATTCGTCAGAACCATGTTCCAAATATCATTCCGCTGATCGTCGCCATGACGACCACGAGCAGGACGAATGTTATCGCCTTGCGAACGCCCAGCACGCCGGCGATGACCAGCATGTTCGGCAGCGAAAGAGCAGGGCCGGCCAGCAGCAGCGCCAGGGCGGGTCCTTTGCCCATGCCCGCGCCGAGCAGGCCTTGCAGGATCGGCACTTCCGTTAACGTGGCGAAGTACATCAGCGCCCCGGCCACGGCGGCGAACAGGTTGGACCACAAGCTCCAGGTCGCCCGCCAGAATCCTTCGCTCACGCCGCCGGTAAGCCCCGTCGCTTCGAGAAACGCGTCGGGATTCGCGCCGACGAGTATTTCCACGTACCGGCTGGGGATCACGCCTTCGTTTCCGGGCCTGCCCAGCAGGAATCCCGCCGCCAGCACCCCGGCCAGCAGCAGCGGAAGGATTTGCTTCGTGAATCCCCACGTCGAACCGATCCATTCGCCCAGTTCGCTTCGGCGAAACCACGTCGGGATCATCCCCGCCAGCGCGATGGCGAACAGCCCCGTGATGATCCACTTGGCGCGATAGATCGTCGTCCAGACGCCGCCGTCGTCGGCGGGTTTTGCCCAATTGGCGAAGACCAGCACGCCCACCATCGCGGCGAAGAACAACGAGGTTTTCCATAAAGGCCTATGATCTTCCTCTTCCGGCAGCGTCATTGCCGCGTCGATTTTGGCGATTTCTTCCTTCCGGTAGATCAGGTGCATCGCCAGCCCGATCAAGATGCTGAACAGAATCGCGCCGACCGCCCGGGCGACGCCCAGTTCCAGTCCTAAAATCCGGGCGGTCAGGATGATCGCCAGCACGTTGATCGCCGGCCCGGAGTACAAAAACGCGCAGGCGGGGCCCAATCCCGCGCCCATGCGATAGATTCCCGCGAACAACGGCAGCACCGTGCAGGAGCAGACCGCCAAAATCGTGCCCGAAACGCTCGCCACGCCGTACGCGAGCGCCTTGTTCGCCTTCGGGCCCAGGTAGCGCATCACCGACGCCTGGCGGACGAACACGGAAATCGCCCCGGCGATGAAAAACGCCGGAATCAGGCACAGCAGCACATGCTCCCGGGCGTACCACCGAACCAACGCGAGCGCCTCAATCACGCCGGAACGAAAACGCTCGCTATGGACCGGCATAAAGAAACACGCCAAAAACACACCGACGATCAACGCCAGCGATTTCCAGGTTGTTTTTAGTGTACTCATAGAAATTATTTATCCACCAAGACCAAACACGGCCTATGTCTACAACTAAAAGTAAATCTCTTCGTTTTAAAGCCCGTAGGGCTGACAGCGTTTAGCCGGTGGTGAGCGAAGCGAACCACCGGAACCGATTCCTGATACGAGAGTCCCAACGGGACGACAGCGATGTTGGAATTTCACAAATCATCCCAATCCCTGATTCGCTGCCGTCCCTTCGGGACTTGGGCTTTCAAGGATCCCGTTCCGGGGGTTCGCTTCGCTCACGCCCCGGCTAAACGCTTTTCGTCCCTCCGGGACGAAGAATGTATCATTTGTATTCTGATGTAATCTTGGCTTGGCAGGATTCCCTCAAAACGGTTTATTCTAAAGATTCTCCAGCACCGCCCGGGTTTCCTCCGCCCGTTGGCGGAGCACGCTGGTTACGCATTCCAGAAAACCCAGGATGCAGGGCGTTGTCAGGCTGTATATCATCTTCAGGCCTTGCTTTTCGTGTTTCACCAATCCCGCCTGGAGCATCACCGCCAGGTGACGCGACACGTTCGAGCGTTCCGCGCCGATGTACGCGGCGATCTGGCAGACGCATTTTTCGCCGTCGCGGAGAAACTCGATGATCGCCATGCGAATCGGATGCCCCGCGGCGGCGAAAATCTCCGCCTTCAATTCGCAAAGCTGACGGGCTTGTTCGCTCATGGTTGTTGTCGTGTTCATTATGTGATTATGTTACAATATACTCATATAGTAATCAAGTAAAACTATAGATATTTTTTGATAAAAATCTATATTTGTCATCTCCTAAGGAGTCCCTGGGACCTGAGCGAAGCGTAGCGAAATCGTGGCACCTTCAAGCGTCGCTTCGACGCTTGTGGGTGCTCTTACGATTATGGAAAAAGCACCCACAAGCGAGACTTGTCCCTGAGGGAAGACTCGCTTGAAGGTGCCACGACTGCGCTTCGCTCCTTCGGAGATGACAGAAAGGGGGGGTTGGAGAAAATGCCCCAGCCGGCGCTTGACAATCCACCGGTATCAATGCGATTCTGTGCGGCATGAATGAGGGTATAGATCTGTTGGCCAGGACGAATGAACTCGGCGTTTTTGCGTTTGTGCTGATGGCCGGGCTGGTTGTCGTGGTTGTCGTCGTGGGGATTGTTTACGGTGCCAAGCGGCGCAAAGAGTTGGAAGCCTTCGCGCGAGAGCACGGAATGGAGTTCGACTCCTCCAAAAATCGCCACGTGGACCTGGAGTTTCCCACCATGAAGTGCTTTCACCAGGGGCATAGTCGCTACGGGTGTAATTTCCTGAAGGGCACGTGGCACGGCAGGGGGTTTCTGGGATTTGATTATCATTACACCACCGGGTCGGGCAAGAATCAGTCGCACCACAGTTTTTCGTGCGTGTTCCTGACGAGTATCGTGCCGCTCAAGGAGCTGTTCATTCGGCCGGAGGGGTTTTTCGACAAGATCACCGAATTTTTCGGTTACGACGACATCGACTTCGAGTCGGCGGAGTTCAGCCGGGCGTTTTACGTCAAAGCGCCCGAGAAGCGCTGGGCCTACGACGTGCTCCACGCGCGGACGATCGAATTTCTGCTGAATCAGCCGAAGTTCACGATCCAGTTCGCCACCGGCTGCGCGATGGCGCGGAAGGGCTCCAAATTCAAAGCCGATCAATTCGCCCAGGCGGCCGAGGTGCTGCGAGGTATCCTCGACGGCCTGCCGGAATACGTTCTGAAGCAGCAGGGAGGTACGATATGAATGCCATGGTTCCCGTGTATGTCATCGGCGGTATTGTTTTGCTGATCCTGATCTGGTTCGTCGCGACGTACAACACGTTCGTGCGGCTGCGACAGCACGTGAAGGAAAGCTGGAGCGGGATCGACACGGAATTGAAACGACGGTACGACCTGATCCCCAACCTCGTCGAGACGGTCAAGGGATACGCCGCGCACGAGAAGCAGACGCTTCAGGCCGTCGTCGAAGCGCGCACGCGGGCCGCGAATTCGCACGGTTCACCGAACGAGCAGGCGAAGGATGAGAACCTGTTCGTCGGCGCGTTGCAGAAGCTCTTCGCGCTGGCGGAGGGATACCCGGACCTGAAGGCGTCGGCGAATTTCCTGGAACTCCAGCGGGAACTGGCGAACACGGAAGATCGCATCCAGGCCGCGAGGCGGTTCTACAACGCCAACGTCCGCGACCTGAACACGCGGTGCGGGGTGTTTCCGTCGAAACTGATCGCGGGCATGTTTCACTTCCAGCGAGCGGAATTTTTCGAGATCGACAGCGCCGCGATTCGCGAACCGGTGAAGGTGAATTTGTCATAAAAACACATTGATAATTTTCCGGGTGCCGTGGTTCGCGGAGCGCAGCGGAGCAACCACGTTCCTCGAATCGCGTGGTTGCTCCGCTGCGCTCCGCGAACCACGGCACCCATGTAAAAAATATGAAAAACGAGCGATCATCCGAATCTCCCGCGTCCAAGGGCGTGCTGGACTCCTCCCCGCCGCCGGAGGTGATGCGCAACAACCTGGAGTTGCGTCGGCGTTTGAGCGTGCTGCTGCTGACGTTGCTTACCATGGTGCTGCTGGGGATTTCCTTCGCGCCGTTTGACTGCTGGTACGTCGCCTATTTCGCGCTGCTGCCCTGGGCGATGGCGATGGCCGGCGGCGTGAGGGGATGGTTCACGGTTTTAACGGGCTGGTTCGGCGGATTGGTCTTCTGGGCGGGAATGGTGTACTGGCTGGCGATACCGACCGTGCCGGGGTATCTCGGGGCGATCGTGTATCTGTCGCTGTACTGGCTGGTCGCGTCGGTGCTGGTGCGCCGGGCGATGCGTCGCGGCTGGGGGATGTGGATCGTCCTGCCGGTGCTGTGGGTGAGTCTGGAGTTTCTCCGCGCCCGCGTGCCGCTGTTGGGATTCCCCTGGTTTTTCCTCGCCCAGTCGCAATATCAGCAAACGACGCTGATCCAGATCGCCGACGTGACGGGGCAGTACGGCGTGTCGTTTTTCGTCGCCATGGTCAACGGCGTGCTTCTGGACCTGTTTCACGGGCCTTTGTTCGTGCCCCTGCGCGGAAAGGCGCGCCTGTCGCTGCATATGTTCTGCGGCGTGGTCGTCACGGGACTGGTGTTGGCGGGAATGCTGCTCTACGGTTACTATCGCCTGCGCCAGACGCCGGAGGTCACCGCGCCGGGTCCGAAGATCGGCGTCGTGCAGGAGGCGTTTCCGCTGGCGCTGGAGAAACCTCCCACACCCGCCCAGACCTTCCTGGAGGCCCACGCGCACCGAAGCATGCAACTGATCGGAAGCGGGTGCGACCTGGTGATCTGGCCCGAGACGATGCTCCCTGCCGGCATGAATAAAGCGGTGCTCCAGACCGACGTTCGCGTGCTGGACGACGCGGTGGTCCGCTCGCTGGCGATGAAGCAATGGCCCGCCGACGCGCAGCAATACAGCACCCCGTATCTTCGGGAAGCGTTGAACCGGCAGATCGGCCCGGAAAGCTGGGATCGGTATCGCGGCGCAGCCGTTCGGTTCCTCCTCCAGCGATATCTCGACGAATCGCAGTTTCGCAAGCTCTCCGACGCACAGGCGCGCTGCCTGGCGTTTCGCCTGCTGGGACTGCCTCGCACGAGGGAAAAAACCACGGCTGCTCTGCGCGCGGCGCTGCTGCTGCACCTGCCCGGCCCGCCGGCGACGTGGACGCAGTTGGACCCCGCCGACGTTCGCGCGGCGGCGCGGATGATCCTCGACGCCCCGCTGCCGAAGGACGCCGATTTGCCCACCGCGGTTCGGGAGATTCGGAAAGTCCTGGCTGGGCGGGAGAAACTCGACCGCGAACGACTGGAAACGCAGCGGGGACGATCCTGCCTCGTGGAAACCTGCTCGATTCTGCTGGATTGTCCCATCCTCGCGGGCGGTTCGACGTTTCAGCGAAACTCCCTTCCCTCTCCGCCCGGTGACGAATGGGTGTTCGAGAACAGCGTGTTGTGGTTCGACGCGACCGGACCGAGCGACGTGGAATACGCCAAAATAATCCTCGTGCCGTTCAGCGAATACGTGCCCGGAAAGAAGGATTGGCCCGCGATGCACCGTCTGCTGCGAAAGTGCGTGCCCGAACTCATGCCCCAGATTCAGCCCGGACGGGCGCTGACGAGATTCCAGTTGGATCGCGGAAAAGAACATTGGCAACTGGCGACGCCGATCTGTTTTGAAGGAACCATCGCCCGATTGTGTCGGAGAATGGTCGCCGCGGGGGAAAAGGATCGCCTGCTGCTGGCGAATCTGTCCAACGACGGGTGGTTCGTCCGTCAACCGAAGCAAAACCCGCCGCAAGGCACGTTTGAGCACACGCAGCACCTGGTGCATTCGGTGTTCCGCGCGGTGGAAAACCGCGTGCCCGTCATCCGGGCGGTGAATACCGGAATCAGCGCGCTGGTTTCGTCCGACGGGACGATCCAATCGATACTGGAATTGCGCATCGACGAATACCGCAAACGCACGATGGTTTCCGGGGTTCTGGAGGGTAAAACGCTTGTGGATCGACGGCGGAGTTTGTATAGTCTTCACGGTGACCTGTTCGCTTATTGTCTTGTGCTGCCGGCAATGGGGTTGACGGCTGTTCTGCTCCGCCGGCGGGACGTTCACCGAAAGGAAGTGTAAGCGTTGGCGCGACGAGAACGAATCCATGGATTGGCGAACCTTTTCGCGGCGGCGGTCTGTTTCGTCGCCGGTTGTCAGGACATGGCCTGGAACGGCGGATCGAAATCGGCGATTGATCCGCAACGCGCGCGCGTCGACGCGCGCACGGTTCTTCTCCAGAGCGTTCACAGCGGCGATCCGCTGATTCGCACCCACGCCGTCGAAGCCATCGGCCGAACCATGGGCGCCGGAGAGGGTCGATCCCTGTTGCAGGGATTGAGCGACCCCGCCGTCAGCGTCCGCTACGCCGCGGCGATGGCGGTCGGGGACGTGTCCTATCGCCCCGCCCGGGCGCGACTGCTGGAAATCGTGAAAAACTCCCAAAGCGATCAGCGCGTGGTGGCCGCGGCGATCTACGCACTGCATCGCATGGGCGACGACACCTATACCGAGCAACTGGCGACCCTGCTGCACAGCGAATTCGACGAGGGACGAGCGTCCGCCGCGATGGTGATGGGGAACATGGGCGAACCGTCCGCCATCGACGTTTTGAAGTCCGTCCTGTCCGATGAAAAAACGCCGGCGGTTCGCTTGGCGCTGGTGGAAGCCTTGGCGAGACTGGGCGACACCCCCAGCGCGCAGATGCTCGAATCCTACGCCAAGCAGTACTTCCTGGACCTGCGCCTGGCGGTGATTCCCGCCATCGGCGAACTGCGCGTGCAGGGGGCGCACCGGATTCTCAAAAACCTGTTGGTGAATTCCAAGAATCCTCCGCGCGTGCGCGTCGCTGCCGCCGGGGCGCTGGGAACGCTGGGACGGTATGAAAAAGAGGGATATCAACTGGCCCAGTCGGCGCTGGAGAATCCCGACGCGCTGCTTCAGAATTTTTACGGACCCAAGCATGCGATCACGGACGTGGAACGTTCCAGCCTGCAGCAACTGGGCGCCCTGGCGCTGGGGAAAATGGACAACGATCAGGCGCTGGCGGTTCTTCATCCGTTTCTGCAGGAGCACGACCCCGCCGTCCGCGTGGCAGCCGCCATGGCGACGCTGCAACTGCTCTCCCCCCAGCCGCTGGAAACCCACTACGACACCCCCGCGCCGAAAGGCGAATCCGACGATACCTCCACCCGAAAACTTCCCCGCATCCAGACCTCCGAAGGCATGGACGAACTCGACGCGAAATAATTTCTTCGATGGGTTCTTATCGATGGCGCATTGGAGTGGAGCGGCTTTAATTACCGCCGATGAGATTCTCGCCAAGGCGGCGAAAAAACTCGGCGTTCCCGTTCAGCGAGTCTGACCGGATTGCTTCAGATGACGATCCAGGAGGCTAGTAGCAGCATGGCGATGCCCGCGGCTACGACGAGGAATTCCTCCAGGACACAGAGGAAATTGTAATGTCTTTGTCTCATTTGATTTGCCGCGACTCCGATTCGCGGTACGGCGTTTCCTGTATTTATATATCGACATGACGGGGGGCAATCCGCGACGAATTTTAACGGGATTCTTCGTCGCGCCAGGTGGCTTTTTCGGGTTGGTGGTGGTCTTCCAGGCCGGCGGTGGGGCTTTGCAGTCGACCTTTGGTGTGCTGACGCTGGAGGAACCCCCGGCGGAGGGAGCGGTAGGGTTTGGTGAGTTTGCGATGCAGGGCGTGCAGGCCTGTTCGCTTGCGGCTGAGAGCGTTTTCCTCCTCCGTCAATTCTTCCGGCGCGAGGCGACGCTTATGTTTGTACAGGTGGTAAAGGTCCTTGGCTTGCAGGTACGCCACGACGCGCCGCAGGAGGTTTCGCGTCGGCCAAGGCCAATCGTCGCGCCGGCGGAGGGAAATCTGGAAGTCGATCAGCGTGGGCTTCCCGTCGTCGGAGACGAGGATGTTGGATTTCTTGTTCGCGTCCCCGTAGGCGACCCCGCGCGCGTGGATCGCGTCGAACACCGTCCGAAGTCGGTCGAACAGTCCCGGCGGGATCGTCTCCAGGTGGTCCAGCGGCTTGGCGTCGATGTATTCGATGGCGTAGCAGGTGGCTGAGAGTCGCTCCACCCATCGCGGCACGCCAGTCAAACCTGAAAGGGTGGTGTAGATTGCTTCTTCGTGGTCCGCCAGCAGTTTCCCTGTCCATTTCAAAGGCAGGCCGCAAAAGCCGTGAGAACGGCTGAATTTTACGACGATTTTCGGGAATGTTGCACTCGCCGCGTCCGATTCATACAAACACGTCGCGGCCCAGAAGTCGTGCTTGAACACGCGCGTGAGACGATACACTTTTCCCGCAATCGACAACTCCTCCGGTGGCGGGTCGGGCAGGGCGAACATTTGCATGTTGCGGGATTTTTTTGACATTCTTTATCTGTTCTCAAACTTTTGCTGTCATCTCCTAGGGAGCCCCAAGGGCCTGAGCGGAGCGCAGCCCCTTGGGGGCAAGCTACGTCGAAGGACCTTACGGTTTTCTGGGCGTGGGGTCCTTCGACTTCGCTCGAAGACTCGCTGCGCTCAGGATGACAATTAGGGCATATTACTTGGTATAAACCGCCAGGCGGATGTCTTTGGCGAATTCCTTGGTTGCTTTTTCGACGGCCTGCTTCCAGTCCATGTCCGGATGGCGGTGGTGGGCGTAGATCACGCTTCGGCTGGCGTTGACGATCGCGCCCGTTCCGTCGTCCTTGAACGCCGCGGCGCAGTCGGCGGCTGTCGCGCCCTGCGCGCCGTATCCGGGCACGAGGAAAATCTGTCGCGGCATGATTTTTCGGAGGCGCCTCGCTTCGTCGGGATACGTCGCTCCCACGACCGCGCCCAGGCAGCTGTATCCGCACCGGCCCACCGAAGCGTTGCCGCCCAACTCGGCCATGTGGCCGGCTACGTGCTCGAAGAGCGTTCGGCCGTCCTTGTCCGTGAAATCCTGGATCGTCCCCGCCGATGGATTGGACGTTCGCACGAGCACGAACACACCCCGGCCTGTTTCGTTGGCGGCGTCCAGGAACGGCCTGACCCCGTCGGCGCCGAAATACCCGTTGACGGTCACGGCGTCGGCGGCGTCTTTCTCCGCCAGGTGCGCTTGAGCGTAGGCCGCGGCGGTCGAGCCGATATCGCCCCGCTTGGCGTCGCCGATGACGATGAGTCCGAGTTTCCTCGCCGCCCGAATCACGCCGGAGTACAGCGACAGACCGAAGAACGGCTGCGGGCCGGGCAACTGCTCGAAGTAGGCGATCTGCGGTTTGACGGCCGGGACGTGCGGCGCGACGATTTCCAGCACGTCGGCGCAGAACTCGCTGACCCGCTGCAACTGTTCCATCGGGTCGTCGCTGTCGGTGCGGAATTCCTTGGGCATCATGTCGATGTTCGGGTCGATGCCCACGCAGACGGGCGAACCCTTCGCCTCGACGGCGGCCAGCAGGCGGTCCGCGAAATGCTCCGTTTTCGTTTCGCTCATAAATCGGCTCCTTCCGGGGGGCGCTGGGAGGTTTTTATAATTCGGTCCCGCAGGGCGGGAAAGTCCCGGCGGTAGGCGCGGAGATCTTCCAGGTCCAGTTCCGCGGTGAGGATTTGCGGGCCCGCGCCGGCGTGGGCGAGAACTTCCCCGCGCGGGGAGACGACCATACTCCCGCCGGCGTACTGGCAGTGGGGGTCCTGGCCGGTTCGGTTCACGCCGATGACATAGGCCTGGTTTTCGATGGCCCGGGCCTTGAGGAGCGTGGTCCAGTGGTCCTGTCGGGCGGCGGGCCAATTCGCCGGCACGACGAACACCTCCGCTCCCAAATCCACAGCCGCGCGGAATTCTTCGGGGAAGCGCAGGTCGTAGCAGATCATCGGCGCCACGCGAAGAGTGGCTTGGACGTCCCGCCCAAGCGTCTCACGGGCGTCTCGCCCGTAATTCTCTATCAGTGTAACAATTTCGATTTCGGAACCGGCGGCATAGGCCTTCTCTTCCTCCAGCGGTGTGAAGAGGTGTCGCTTGGCATAGCGGCCGACTTCGATGCCGTCAGGCCCGAAGAGCACCGCCTGGTTTTCGGGCTTTCCCGATTGCCCCTGTGCGACCAGCCCGCCGCAGAGGTACACGCCGAACGTCAGGGCCAGTTGGGACAAGGTCTGTTCGGTTTCCGCCCTCGCGGCGAGGGTCAGCTCCGCGTTCATGGAAAATCCCGTGGCGAACATTTCCGGCAGCACGACCAAAGCGCCGGCCGGCAGGTCCGCCATCGACAACATCGTCGAAACGGAAAGAATGCTCCCTTTGGGATCTTCCCACGAAATATCAAATTGAACCGCCGCGATGTGCATGGGGAGGATTATACATAAAGAGTAGCCGGTAGTCAGCCCTGCTCTGCGACTCGTGCTTCGTAGCGAAGGCTTACTTCGCAGAGTAGCAAGCCGCTACGCAGGGCGAAGCAGAGTGGGTTTGGG
>JAFGJE010000078.1 GCA_016929245.1 Phycisphaerae bacterium | reverse complement strand
GGATCGTGAAGATGCACGCCGACGACCGCGAAGACGTCAACGAGGCGCTGGCGGGCGATATCGTCGCGCTGGTGGGCGTCGATTGCGCCAGCGGCGACACGATCCGCGGCGAGGGCGTGAACTACTCGCTCGAGTCGATCTTCGTCGCCGAACCCGTCATCAGCCTGTCGGTCATCCCCGCGAGCAGCCGCGACCAGGACCGGATGGCCAAGGCCCTCAACCGTTTCATGAAGGAAGACCCCACGTTCCGCGTGTCGACGGATCCCGAAACGGGCGAGACGCTGATCGCCGGCATGGGCGAGCTGCACCTGGACGTGTACGTCGAGCGGATGAAGCGGGAATACAAGGCCGACATCACCGTCGGTGCGCCCAACGTGAGTTATCGCGAAGCGCCGACGATCGAGGCGGCCTTCGATTATCGTCACAAGAAGCAGACCGGCGGTTCGGGGCAGTTCGCCCATATCGTCGGCAGGATCGTTCCGCTGGACGACACGGCCGAGTCGACCTACGACTTCGAGGACAACATCACCGGCGGACGGATTCCCCGCGAGTACATCCCGGCCGTCAACAAGGGATTCGTCGCGGCGATGAAGGAAGGGCCCCTCGCCGGGTATGAAATCGTCGGCTGTAAGATGTGCCTCGACGACGGTTCGTTCCACGCGGTCGATTCCAGCGAGATGGCCTTCCGCATCTGCGCCACCGACGCGTTCCGCAACGCCTTCCCGAAAACCAAACCCTGCCTTCTCGAGCCGATCATGCTCGTGGAGATCGAAACGCCCCTGGAATACCAGGGCGCGATCGTCGGCGACCTGAACAGCCGGCGCGGGATCATCCTCGGAACGGAAACGAAAGACAACTACGCCGTCGCGCGGGCGGAAGTACCCCTGGCGAACATGTTCGGATACGCGACGATCATTCGCAGCCTCTCGAAGGGGATGGCCACCTTCACCATGGAAATGACCCGCTACGCCCGCGTGCCGCAGAAGATCGCCGAAGAAATCATCGAATTCCGCCGCCGCCAAAAGGCGGAGTCGAAAAAATAACGCCACTTGCCAAACAGGCATGAAACCTCTGAAAACAGAAGATACACCACAGAGACTCAGAGAACTCAGAGAAAACCATAAGAAAATATTTCTTTCTCTGTGACCTCTGTGCCTCTGTGGTCAGTTATTCAGAGTTCTCGCATATTGAAATCACAATTTAGAAGCGGAAATCCGAAAAGGATTTCCGCTTTTTTTGTGGGCCAATAATCCTGAGACGAAGGATTTGTACCGATTCAACTTAATAACGACCGATCTAATGGGATGGCATGCCACCCATGAAAAGGAGGATTTTTCCGGGCACAGTCTTGGAAAATGCGTCGGATTGGTGTAGCTTGTGTACCAATACCGGCGACGCCGCCGATTCGCGCGTCCCATGGATACGAGGAAACACGGCCATGAGCAAACCATTCATTCACGACGACTTTCTATTGCAAACCCCCCAGGCCCGGACGCTCTACCACGAGTACGCCGAGGAACTGCCGATCATCGACTATCACTGTCACCTCCCGCCGCGGCAGGTGGCGAAGGATCACCGGTGGGAGTCGATCACGGAGATCTGGCTGGGCGGGGATCATTACAAGTGGCGGGTGATGCGTTCCAACGGCGTGGACGAGAAATTCTGCACCGGTGACGCGGGCGACTGGGAGAAATTCGCCGCCTTCGCCGCGTCCCTGCCGCGGGCGATGCGCAACCCGATGTACCACTGGTGTCACCTGGAGCTGGCGCGGTATTTCGGCGTGACGGACAAGCTCCTCGGGCCCGACACCGCGCGGGAGATTTACGACCGCTGCAACGAGGTGATCCGCTCGCCGGAATTCACCGCCCGGAACCTGATGAAGAAGAGCAACGTCGTGCTGGTCTGCACGACGGACGATCCGGTCGATTCGCTGGAGCATCACCAGGCCGTCGCGGCCGACGATTCCTTCGACGTCCGGATGCTGCCGACCTGGCGGCCTGACAAGGGGATGGCGGTCGAAAGCGCCGAAACCTTCAACGCCTGGGTGGACAAGCTCGCGGCTGCCGCGGGAATGCAGATTCACACCTTCGCGGAGTACATGCAGGCGATGAAGAAGCGGCACGAATTTTTCCACGCCGCCGGGTGCCGGTTGAGCGATCACGGTATCGAAACCGCCTACGCGGCGGAGGTGTCCGACGAGCAGGTTGACGATATCTTCAAAAAAATCCGCGACGGCGCGGAATTGAGCGGCGAGGAAGTCCTGGCCTTCAAGTCCGCGATGCTGCTGGAATTCGGATGGATGGACCACGCGAAGGGCTGGACGCAGCAGTTTCACTTCGGCGCGCTGCGGAACAACAACACGCGGCGGTTCCGCGAACTCGGGCCCGACACGGGGTTCGATTCGATCGTCGATATCGAAATCGCCAAACCGCTCTCGAAACTGCTGGACACCCTCGACAGCACGAATCAACTCGCCAAAACCATTTTGTACAACCTCAACCCGCGCGACAACGAACTGCTGGCGACGATGCTGGGCAATTTCCAGGGTCCGGAAGTTCCGGGGAAAATCCAACTCGGAAGCGGCTGGTGGTTCCTGGACAATATCGACGGCATGACGCGCCAGATCGAGGCCTTGAGCAATACCGGCCTGCTGGGACGATTCGTCGGGATGCTCACGGACAGTCGTTCGTTCCTGAGCTACACGCGCCACGAATATTTCCGCCGCCTCGTGTGCAACCTCCTGGGCGGCGAAATGGCCGCCGGCCTGCTGCCGAACGACATGAACCTGATCGGAGAGATGGTGAAGAACATTTCCTACCACAACGCCGCGAGGTATTTTGGATTTGAATTGGAGTAACGACGAGCTGCGGATGTGAATCCGCAGTCCATCTGGGCAAACGCATGATTTACATATGGGAACGTCGTCCGGGCGTTAACACGTCCGGCTCGTTTCGCGTTCTCATTTCTGGAAACACTTTTTTGGAAAGGTTACACGAACAATGCGGATTGAAAAGTATTCCATGGGCATCGGCGATCGGTTCGCCCATCAGGGTAAGGCCCAGTTGCGGGCGATGCTCCAGGCGAAGGCCGCCGGGGTGGAGGTGGTTCCCGTCTGGAACAAGTCCCACCGCGAACACACGATCATCCACACCCAACCGGCGAGCGTCCGCGCCGAAGCGGACGCCGCCGTCGCGGCGCTGGGCTGGGGGAGTTCGCATTACGTCGACGCCGATCACATCGGTTTGAAGAACGTGGACTTGTTCCTCGACGCCAGCGACTTCTTCACGCTGGACGTGGCGGACTTCACCGGACGGGCCGCCGCCGAAGCCGATATCAAAGCCTTCGTCGAGAAACACTCGAAGTACGTCGGCGAACTGGCGATTCCGGGCCTGGACGAAACGTTCCACGTCACCAAGCGGCGCGTCGAGGAAATCGCCGCGAAATATCTGCTGGCCGTCAGGGAAGCGGGAAAAATCTACCGCCGCGTCGCGGGCAAAAAGGGCGAGGGGAACTTCGTCACGGAAGTGTCGATGGACGAAACCGACAGCCCGCAGACGCCCGAGGAAATGTTTTTTATATTGGCAGCCGTTGCCGATGAAAACATTCCGGCGCAAACCATCGCGCCGAAATTCACCGGCCGATTTAACAAGGGCGTGGACTACGTCGGCGACGTGGCGCAGTTCGCGAAGGAATTCGAGCAGGACCTCGCGGTCATCGCGTTCGCGATCCGGGAGTTCGGCCTGCCGGCGAATTTGAAGCTGTCCGTTCATTCCGGCAGCGACAAGTTCTCGATCTACGGGCCGATCCACGAGGCGATCACGAAATTCGACGCCGGCCTGCACTTGAAGACGGCAGGGACGACCTGGCTGGAAGAACTCATCGGCCTGGCGTCCGCCGGCGGCGAGGGACTGGCGATCGCGAAGGAAGTCTACGCCAACGCGCTGGGACGCTTCGACGAACTCTGCGGGCCTTACGCGACGGTGATCGATATCGACCCGGAGAAACTGCCCTCCACCAGGACCGTTTCGGGCTGGAACGGCGAGGAATACGCCTCCGCCCTGCGACACAACCCGTCCTGCGACGCCTACAACCCGAATTTCCGCCAACTGCTGCACGTGGGATACAAGGTAGCGGCCGAGATGGGCGAGCGATATCTCAATGCCCTGAAGGAATTCGAGGAAGTCATCGCGAAGAACGTCACGGAAAACATCTTCGACCGCCACCTGAAGCGAATTTTCCTGTGACCGGTATTACTCTTTGAAAGTAGCCACGGGCGCAAGCCCGTGGAACTCATGTCGTCAAAAAAACGAGCCCCGGAGGGGCGATTGAAACCTTCAATCCCCCCTCCGGGGCTCATTTGATATAAGGATCGTTTCCTTCCACGGGCTTGCGCCCGTGGCTACTTTTAAAGAAAAGGAATGATTCTATAATCCTGCATTTGTTGTATTGGTATCATTTCTTTCAAATCCTTATTCTTCATTTCCTGATATCTTTTGATGAATTCATTCTATCCGTGTACAATGATGTACCGACGAAGGATTGACTTCTTCGTCGTGGTTTTCGCGTGGTACTATCGAATTCCGGGAAGGGGATTTTTTACATGAGCCGCATGAGACTTTGTTGGATTGTCCTCCTGGTGATCTTCGGAGGGTTCGTATGGGGCAACGGCGCCTTCGCGCAGAACGCCTCCGACGCCAGGGACAACACGGACGCCGAAACCAAAGGGGAACCCCAAAAAGATCCCGCCGGCGACCCCGCCGTCAACGCCTGGTACGAAAGGCTGGTCGGCGTCTACATGAAAGCCAAGTGGACGGAATTCAAGGACCAGTACAAGGAATGGCCGAAGATGCGCCTGAAGCTCTCCTCCCGGCAGCGCCGGGACGTGATCTACATGCGCAGTACGGCGGAGGAATTCCATCCCTCCTGGTGGAAATACACGCGCAGCCCGAAAAACTGCTCGTTCAAGGCCCAGATATGGGGGCGATGGTTCACCGCCAATTACATGCCCTCGCAGACCCTGCTGGGGGAGCAACGGGCCGTCGGCATTCGGCGGGGACGTTTGCAGATCGTCGTCAGTTGGCAGCCGACGTACGTGGACAATCCCAAACCGTTCACGAACAACAACTCCTTCCACGTGTTTATTCCCGACGCGAAGGACTACGACTTCACGATCGGGACGATGGCGGAAGTGATCGTCTGGCATGAGCTGGGGCATAATTACGTGAATCTGAATCTGCCCTTGCAACAGATTATTCGGTTGTACAACGACTATACCTATCTGTTTCATCACCTGCAGGAATTCTACGCCGACCTGACGGCGTTGTATCACGCCGGCCCCCCGGGACGTTTGTTCACGATGCGTCTGCGCATGATGAATCTGGTGGACTACGAGGAAAGCAGCATTCACACACGCGGCTGCGCCCATGCCGTCGGGGCGCTGCTGACGGCGAAGTTTTTGAGCGAACCGGACAAATGGCCCAGCGTGCATTTTCCGGGCAAAGTCCCGCCGGAGGAAGTGGAGCGTTACACGATTTTATACCTCTATCGTCACATCGAACCGTCCTGGACGCTGGCGGAGGACCGGCAACTACGCGAGTTTATCAACGTCTGGGTTCGCAACCAGGGGGAAAAGGCGCTGCGCCGCAAGGGGCGGGTGTCGCTGCCGAACGGGCAGACGATGATGCTCCTGGCGGGGCAGGATCGGGAATACCAGCGGCAGCGCGACCGCTGGATCCAAAGAAAACTGGAGGAGATCATCGCCGCCAAACGGGCCGACGATCCGAAGGTGTTTGAAAAGGACTGGAAGGACATCGAGAACCGCGCTCGCTTCGTGCAGGTTCAGCGACGGCGAAACCGCGGGGAAGAACGAACCTCCCGGCGCCGTTCCGAAGAACCGAAGAAAAAAGAGGATACCGAGAAACCACAGGACGACGATCTGGACGACATCCTCGGCGACCCGGAGGAGAAATAACATCCAGTGGCACCTTCAAGCGAGTCTGCCCTCAGGGCCAAGTCTCGCTTGTGGGTGCAGTTGTTGTATGGCAGCGGGAAAACACGCGGAAAACAAATAGGCGCCCACTAGAAACGGGAGTGAACACCAACTCCCGTTTCTTGAAGGCGCCTCGTTCTTTCAAAGAAATCAGATATATTCGTCGATGACGGCTTTGAGTTGCTGGAGGGCTTCCTTTTCGAGTTGGCGGACGCGTTCGCGCGTCAGGCCGATGATTTTTCCGATCTGCTTGTACGTCCGCTGTTCGCCCTGGTATCCGTCCATGTGAAACCGCAGGATCAGAATCTGCCGCGAGCGATCCTCCAGGCGTCCCAGGACCGCCTGCACGATCGGACCGGTCGAATCGTCGAGCAGACGCTGATCGGGAGCGGCCGTATCGTCGTCGGAGAGCATTTCGGAGGCCGCCTGGGCTTCCTCCGATCCGATCTGGCTCGGCGCGTTGACAGCCGTGAGTCCCTGCTGAATCGCGTCGGCTTTGCGACGGCTGATTTTCATCCGCCTGGCGACCTGCTCGAAGGTCGGGGGATGTCCGAGGTGGGCTTCCATTTCCCGGCTGGTCTTTCGCCATCGATTGATGAGTTTCGCCAGGTAGGCGGGGATGTGAATCGGCTGGGCGGAGTTGATCCGGGCCTTTTTGATCGACTGCTTGATCCACCAGGCGGCGTAGGTGCTGAAGCGCACCCCGGCGTCGGGGTCGAATTCCTCCACCGCCCGCATGAGTCCCAGGTTTCCCTCCGCGACCAGGTCGTTTAACGACATGCCGTTATTGGAAAACTCCTTGGCGATTTTCACCACCAGCAGCAGGTTCGACTGGATCATCCTCTCCCGCGCGATGGGATCGGAATGTTCGCGCACAAGGCGGGCAAGCTGACGCTCCTCCTGGGCCGTCAGTAATGGAGTCGATTTGATATGCTCCAAATACCACCCCAATCCTTGCATTACGGCATTACCGGCCACACATTGCCTCGCTTTCCACCTCGCGCGCCCCGGCGACGATACGGAGCGCTACATTGTCTTTTTCGTCGCTTCCGGGGGGGCACTTAAATAGGCAATCCATTCCAATCCCCCATTCCCCCGGTCGTTCCATCGACCACCCCGAAACGGGGTAACTTCGACATGGATGATATTGATATAACTATTTTATTTACAGTGTGTTGCGAATCCGGCAGTATCCTTGGTACAGAATGAGGAATGAGCAGAATGTTTTTGGCGAAGTTCAATATACTGAGCTGACCAGCCCTATCGGGCTTTATAACAAACCTGAACGTGTTTTCGAGATGTGGGTAAAGTGAGGGCTTGCGCGCCGGGGCTACTATCCAAGAAGTGATCCCCGGAATTGGGTAAAAAAAACAACGAAGACGCCTTTGGGGCGCCTTCGCCGTTTTCGTTTTTCGTGGTTCCTCTCGAACCACTGCCCGGGACTGGATTCGAACCAGCACGGGGTATTAACCCCACCAGGCCCTCAACCTGGCGCGTCTGCCAATTCCGCCACCCGGGCGGGGAAGCCATACGATAATGGTATCGTTTTTGGTTGTCAATATGGTGGAAAAAAACTCC
>JAFGJE010000077.1 GCA_016929245.1 Phycisphaerae bacterium | reverse complement strand
GGAAAATCTCTCACCCAGGGCTTCGCCCTGGGCTGGTATATTTCAGCCCGTTGGGCTGTAAGAAAGAATTTAGATGCGTAAGCCCTGCAAGAAGAAGTCCTTTTGCTTGCGATGGGTGCGAGGGACGACTACAATCGTGCCCTTATTCCTGGTAACGGAAAGTAAGCATGTATCTTGTGGATTGTCCGAATTGCGGCCGTTCGTTGCGGATGAAACGCGCGGTGACTGAAGCGAAGCTGAAGTGTCGCTTCTGCCAGGCGGTGTTCACCGGTTCGACGCGTCTGGCGCCGGAGGTGCTTCCTCCGGAATCGACGCTGCCCGTTCACGCGCCCCAGCCGAAGGATATTCCGTACATTCGCCCCCTGAAGATGCGCCGTCGGTCCGCCCTCCCGGCGGGGATCGTGATCCTGGGACTGGCGGGCGTGGCGATCCTGGCGGCCTGGCTGTACCACAATGTCAAACAAAGTCAAACGTCCCCGCCGACGGCGAATCCCCCCGCCGCGGTGACTCCCTCCCCTGAGGCTCCCCCGGCGGTCACGCCGAAAACCGAACCGGCGGAGGAACCCACTCCGGCCTCCGACGCGCCGAACACGGAAGACGCCGACAAACCGCAAGCCCAATCCCGGGACGTGGAAGTCATCGAGTGCGCCCGACTGTCCGGACCGGCGGAGGCGTCGGCGACGTTCGTGGGGGAATACGAAAACACCTCCTCCCAGGCGCTGCGCTGGGTGCGGATCATCGTGACGATCCACCGCCCCGACGGAAAAATCATGCAGGCGCTTTCGAACCAGTACGAAAACATCCCCCCGCGCTGGCGCGGACGGTTCAGCGTCGACGCGTCGTTCCGCTTCGAGCCGGGAATGCGCATCACCAAAGCCGAAGCCCGATCTCAACCCGCCCCGGACATGCGCGGCTGGGCTTTGACGGACTGGACGAAAGACATCACCGACGAGGACACGCTGAAACTCACCGGTCTGGCGAGCAACACCACGGACCAGACGCTGACGAAACTCGTCGTCTGGTGCGATTTCTTCACGAAGCAGGGCGAGTACGTCGGTTCGGCGCAGGGAACGTTCCGTCAGAACGGAAAGGCGCTGATTCCGAACGAATCCGTGACGTACGATATTCATTTTGATCCCAAGGAAGCGGGCTTTTCGAGTCCCCTGCTGGCCGATCCGCGGCCGCGACTGACCGGAACGGTGAAGGAACCGTAAGAACCAACCATGATCATCCCCCTGCGAACCAACTACCGACTCCGTAAAACACCGTGGGTGAATTACGCGATCATCGCCGCGAACGTGCTGCTGTATACGCTGGGGTACAGCGCTTCCACGACGGAGCACCAGATGCGCATCACCGCGTGGATGCTCCAGCCGGACACGCCGATGATCGAGCAGTTCTTCTCCTGCATGTTCCTGCACGCCGGTTTAATCCACCTGTTGGGGAATATGGTGTTCCTGTGGGTGTTCGGAAACGCGATCAACGACAAGTTCGGCCACGCGGGATATCTGGCGTTTTACCTCGCCGGGGGGGTGCTGGCGGGAATTGGATATCTTCTGCTGGCCGGGACGGCCCCGGTGCTCGGCGCGTCGGGCGCCATCGCGGCGGTCGCCGGCGCGTACCTGGTGCTCCTGCCGGCGACCAACGTCACGCTGCTGGTCTGGCTGCTGTATCTGCTGCTGCCGGTGGACGTATCCAGCCTGTACTTCATCCTGTTCCAGTTTCTCTTTGATTCGTATATGACCCTCAGCAGCAAAATCACTCCGGGTTCCGGCGGGGTCGCCTACGCCGCCCACGCGACGGGATACGCCTTCGGAATCCTGGTCGCCGCCGGTATGCTCGCGGCGAAACTCCTGCCGCGCGACGATTTCGACCTGTTGCACATGCTCAAGGCCTGGCGACGGCGGGCGGAGTATCGTCGGATGGCCCGGGGCGGATTCGACCCCTTCTCGCCGACGACGCCCCCGCCGGGAATGCGCAACGTCGAAGTGAAAACCGTCGAGATCGCGCCGGCGAAATCCGCGTCCGCGGAGGAACTGCAATTGCGAAAGGACATCTCCGCCGCCTGCGGGGATCATAATCTTCCCGAGGCGGCCCGGCTGTATCTGCAACTCGAACCCATCGCCGAGAATCCGGTGCTCTCCCAGCAGCAGCAACTCGACGTCGCCAACCAACTGATGGCGACCAAAAGCTACGCCGCCGCCGGTCGGGCGTACGAACGGTTCATCGAACATTTCCCCCGCTACGAGTTCCTCGGCGACATCCACCTGATGCTCGGGCTTCTCCATAGCCGATATCTACGTCAGTACGACCAGGCGACCGCGTCGCTGACGCGGGCGCTGGAATTGCTGGACGACCCCGCCAAAAAAGCGATGGCCGACGACGAACTCGCCAACGTGCGAAAGCATCTGAAGTCGTGATAGAATCGGTTATCAGGAAAATATCCGTTTTTGTCATCCTGAGCGGAGCGCAGCCCCTTGGGGGTAAACTACGTCGAAGGACCTTACGGGTAGCTAGGTGTGAGGTCCTTCGACGTAGTTTACCCCCAAGGGGCTGCGCTCCGCTCAGGATGACAATGTGAAACATTGCATGGAGATCACCAGTCCCATTCCGACGAGTCTTCCGGAGAATCTGCCGAAGGTGGATCCCGCGTCCTGGGAGGAATTCCAGAAGCAGTTCCGCGATTTCTTCCAGGCGCACTGGAACAACGTCCCTCAAAATCTCGATGAACTCCTGGCGTCCTTGCGGGATATGCACGTCGGGCACGGTATTCTGCTGGCGGTGGCGGGATTGTTCTACCTGTTCGTCGGATGGAAGCTCTTCAAACCCCTGGTCATGCTCAATGCCGCCGTCGTCGGCGCGGTCCTGGGCGCTTCGGCTACGGTGCAACTGGGATTCGGGGAATACTGGTGGGTGGGCGCGCTGGCCGGCGGTTGCGTGTTGGGACTGGTCGCCTGGCCGATGATGAAACTCTTCGTGGCGCTGTTCGGCGGGGCGCTGGGCGCCGCGCTGGGATTCTCCGCCTTCGAGTCCATCGTCGCGACGATAGGACGGGGTGATCTGCTACCCTACGCCTGGGCGGGCGCCGCCGTCGGGGGAGTGTTCCTGGCGCTGCTGGCGGTGCTGCTGTTCCAGGGCGCGGTGATGTTCGCCACGAGCCTGCAGGGATCGGGCATGTTCGCCTGCGGCGTGCTGTGTCTGCTCCTGAAATCCTCCCGCCTCAACGAACCCCTCACGAACGCGCTGCAAACCCATCCGCCGGCGCTGCTGATGATTGTCGTGGGCTTAAGCGCCGCCGGCTTGGTCGTTCAGATTCTCGCCGCCGGACGACATCGAAAACGGGTTGTACAAGTCAAATCCGCCGCCTAGAATGATTCGGCGCGTATTTCTCGCTTCCAGACGAAAAAAAACCATGAAATAATCCGCTTCCAGCGTCGTTTAGAAATATATTCATCGTTCTGAAAAGTGTTTCACCTTTCCTGGAGACCAAAATGATGCAAAATCGCCGTCTTATTTGTTGGATGAGTGTTCTTTTCCTGTTGGTTGTCGTCGCGTCTTCCGCATTCGGTCAAACCCCGAAATACATCATCCTGTTCATCGGGGACGGAATGGGCCCGAACCATCGCATTCTCGCGGAGAAGGTTTCCCAAGCCAAAGGTCTGGGCAAACTGGAAATGAATCACCTGCCCGTGCGGGGGGAGGCGAAGACAAATAATGTGCAGAACGGAACCACCGACTCGGCCGCCAGCGCGACCGCCATCGCCTGCGGCGTGAAAACCAACAACGGCTGGCTGGGCATGAAACCGGACGAAACCACCGTGGACAGTTTCGTCGTCGACGCTAAAAAGGCCGGGTGGAAGGTCGGCATCATCACCACGGACGCCCTCAACGGCGCCACGCCGGCGGGGTTTTATGCGCACGTGAAAAGCCGGCATGCGGCGGACGAAATTCTGGCCCAGGCCGCCAAATCCGGCGTGGATTTCTTCGGCGGACCCAGATTCAACAGCAATAAGCTTGACGTTGACAAAACCCTCCGGGAGGGTGGATACGACATCGTGAAAGGAAAAATCGCATCCGACCCGATGCCGAAACTCCCCTGCGCGAATCTGCAAATGGGTTCCATGGCCGAGACGCTCCAATCCGCCCTGAGGTTGCTGGAGAATCCCACGGGATTTTTCATCATGGTGGAAAGCAGCCACATCGACGGTTGCAGTCACGGCAACCGATTCCCCGGCGCGATGAGCGCGACCATCGAAATGAACGACGCCGTGCGCGTCGCGCTGGATTTCCTCAAGAAGCATCCCGAGGATACCCTGATTGTCACCACCGCCGACCACGAATGCGGGGGGTTGAAGATCGTCAACGCGAATCGGAATCCCGGGGGATTGCTGAACGTCAAGGATCCGGACGAAGTGGAAAAAATCATCGCCAATGACATCGTCGGCATGAAACCCACCCCCGGGGAACTCATCACGAACATTACCGAAGGGATGGGATTGGAAGCCGTTTCGGAAAAAGACCGGACGATTCTGATCGATCTGTATCAGAAGGACAAAATCAAAGGCAGCGGCGGCCTGGTGAACGAGGTGAAACGCCTGATGTACGAACAGGCGGGGATCCTGTGGACCACCGGCGGGCACACGCCCGCGAACGTGCCGACCACCGCCGCCGGTGCGGGAAGCGAAGCGTTCCAGGGAACGTATGAAAATACCCACATCGCGGATGCGATTCGAGCTTACATTCGACAATCGACGAAACCCCAGGCGTCCGCCCGATAAGGAACCGGTGTCGCGGATGTACTTTCCAGCGAATCTTTACGCGGCGGGAACCTTTTCCCGCCGCGCTTTTTTTCATTTCGCCGTCGCGGTTTTGTCGATTCCCGACACGTGCGGCTGGGTTTGGAGCTTCGGGGAGGTCTCGGCGGGTCGCCCTTTCGTGGGATCGGGTTTGTCGGAAATCGCGTAGGTCAGCGGATCGCTCCTGCCGTCATCGTCGATGGCCATCGAGAGACGCGGGGTGTATTCCACGGAGATTTTTTTCCATTCGTCCGGGGACGTTCGCGCGCGACGAAGCACGCGCTCCACGTTCGGCAATCGCTCCCAGCCTCCGCCTCGCCGCGCGAAATACCACAATTCCATTCGCCAGAGGATATCCGGCTTGGTTTCTTGGGATCGTTTGGAATCGTGAAATTCCCGAAGACGCATCAGTTCCACCAGCACCGTCGCCCGGTCGCCGCGGCCTTGCACGTACAGGACGCGACGCGCGTCCATGAAGTCCCGCCAGTCGGCGATGAATTTCAATATCGCCTGGACATCGGTGTTCGTGAACCGCCCCGGCTGACGCGCGGGCAATTCCAGTTGCTTCCGACGGGCGTCGGCGAGGCGCTCCAGGCGCTCGTCCACGAACGACAGATCGATCCCCTCGATCTCCCTGCCGTCCGCTGCCGTGATGCACACGTCATACACCGCCCCGCCGGGCAGATCGGCGAAGGTGAATTGTCCGGTTTTCGCGTCGAAGGAGGACGGTTCGTGGCGTTTGCCCGTCGCGCGGCAGACGGCATGGAGGGAGCGAATCTTCCCCGGCGGCGTGATGCACCCCCGCAACGCGCCGGACTTGGGAGCCGGTAAAGGCGGGTCGTCCTGCAGTTTGACAGGTTCGGCTGCGACGGAAATACAACTCACGACCGGCACCAGCAGCAAAACGAAATGGAAACGATCCGATTTCATTGATGTTTCCGCGCGGCGGGAATCTCCCTTGGGGATCCCTGACGGGACTTTCCCACCGCGTTTCTGTTTTTTTATCAGCGCCTATACTGTCATCCTGAGCGGAGCGAGTCTTCGAGCGAAGTCGAAGGACCTCACGCCAAGTTACCCGTAAGGTCCTTCGACTTCGCTCGAAGACTCGCTCCGCTCAGGATGACAATCAATAGATGTTCGTCATCGTTTCTCCAGCAGCGCGGCGATGGGGAAGAACACGAACACCGCCGCGAACGCCAGCGCCCCCTGCCAGTCGGGCAGCAGCGCCGCGGTCACCACCGCCAGCAGGAGCAACTCGCCCCGCTGGTACTGGCGGGAAATCACCTGCTCGACAGCCGGGCCGGCGGATTTACTCATCGTCACGCTCAAGGTCGCCGTCCGGGCGGTCAGCCACACCGCCAGCCAGACCACCAACCAGGGTCCCAGTGTCATCACTCCCGAAGACCGCAGCGCCGCGACCAGCATCGCCGCGCCCACCACCGCGACCGTCATCGTCAGTCGCCATCGCCCCGGCCCGCGACGAGGCCATTCGTCCATCGTGGTCTCCGTCGCCCACGTATAGGCCGCCAACGCCGCACAGGCGAGGAACAACTCCGGCATGGCGAGCACCTGCCCCTCCCATCCGCCGCCCGCGGCCCCCAGCAGCACCGCCAGCACCTTCGAGCCGGCCAGCACCGTCGGACCCAGCACGGGTTTTTTCCATAAATCCCGGTAATACGCGATCAGCGCCAAGAGCAACATCCCCGCCACTAAAATGCACACCACCCCCGCCAGCGCCGAAACGGCGAACGCGATCAGCGCGAGGATATATCCCGGATACAGCGCGGGGGGAGATTTCGCTTCGGGTTCTTCGCTGGCTTCGTCGGCCGTTTTGTCGGAATCGCCGGAACGATAGACGAGGGGGAAATCTTCCTGCTGGAGGAACAATCCCACGGCATGGGCGAGAATACTCACCAGCCAGGCGATGCCCAGCCCGACCACCGGAACGGACATGAACGACGTCGGGGCCGCGATGATGGAAATCTTCGGCATCGCCAAGCCGTGCATTCGCGCGATCACGAACCCGACCAGCACCTGCCAGAGAATCAACACCACCGCCGTGCCGGCCGCCAGGATCGCCCCTAAAGGCAACGAAGGGGAAATCCCCCGCGGCGTCGCGTCCTGATTCCCCATCACCCGTTCATCGTCTTTTCCCAAGGAAGATGTTTCGTTCTTCATGATGGGGAATTATAGCGACGACGAGAACCAAATTCACTCGAAGATTCCACCCGGTATTCCAACACCGCCGAACGGCAAGCCGGGTTTTGTGTCGGCTTGCCGTTCGGCGGTGTTGGAAAAAAGAAAGAATTCATTCCGTTCTTCCCCGTCGGGGGGAATCGCTCTCACCCGGTAGGGAAGGAGTTTTTTTACATATCGAATTCGTCGCCTCGGAAGGTTCTTCCCAGGTAGGTCTTCCGGACGAGTTCGTCGTTGATCAGGTCGCGCGGGGCGCCTTCGCGGAGTATCCTGCCGCTGTCGACGATGTACGAACGGTCGGTGACGGTCAGCGTCTCGCGGACGTTGTGATCGGTCAGCAGCACGCTGATGCCGCGGTCCCGCAGACCCCGGATTTCGCGCTGAAGGTCCTCCACGGCGATCGGGTCCACGCCGCTGAAGGGTTCGTCCAGCAGGATCATCGTGGGGTTCGTGATCAGCGCCCGGGCGATTTCGAGCTTGCGCCGCTCGCCGCCGGACAGCGTCCGCGCGAGTTGCTTCTGCTGGACGGTCAGCCCGAACTGCTCCAGCAGGTGGTCGCATTTTTCGTTGCGGGCGGCCTTGGACATGCTCATCGTCTCGAGAATCGCCAGCAGGTTCTGTCGCACGGTCAGCCGCTGGAAGATGCTCGGTTCCTGCGAGAGATATCCCATCCCGCGCCGGGCGCGCTTGTACATGGGCATCTTCGTGACGTCCACGCCGTCAAAGAGCACCTCCCCGCCGTCGGGGGTAATCATGCCGATGGTCATGCGGAAGCTGGTGGTCTTGCCCGCGCCGTTTCGCCCGAGCAGGCCCACGATCTCCCCCTGCTTGACCGTCAGCGACACGCGGTCCACGACCGTCCGCCCGCCGTACCGCTTCACGAGATTTTGGGTTTGCAGAAGAATCATTGGGTTTTGATAGTAGCCCCGGGCGCGAGCCCGGGAAAAACAGGCCTTTTCAATTGTTTGAGCCCCTTGGGGCGATTGAATGCTTCAATCGTCCCTGACGGGACTCCTATGTATAATTTCCATTCTTTGCCCCCGGGCTTGCGCCCGGGGCTACTCACATTTGGTTCAATGCCGATAAAAAAATACCTTCGTAACATCTAGCGGAGCAGGTGCTCCGCCGGGCATAGATATTTTTTTCATGTTATCGAATTAACCGTATCCTACCGACATTCGGCACGATGGGCCAGTCCAGAATCGGCAGGCGGAAGCCCGCCGGCCAATACACCAGCATCGCCCTGCCGAGAAGATTGTACCGCGGAACCGTACCGAGCTGGTAGATCGGTTTTCCGTCGTCGTCGTACAGGCGAATCGAAGGCGCCGCCGCCTCCCAGCTTCGCCCGTCGTGACTCTGCGAACTGTTGTCGCCCAGGCAGAAAAATTCGTCCAGGTCGCTCTTTCCGGGATAATCCTTCAGGAACATCGGATGTCCCATCGCCCCCCAACTGACGAAGGCGCCGCCCGGATGGGCTTTCAAACCACTCGTGAAGTCTTTCCCCTCCTCGATGTTTTTCGCCAGACGACGGAAATAATCGTACACCGGACTGTCCGGATCGCGATTCGGATCTTTGGGGGAATAATTTCGGGGATCGGGCAGGCGGGACTGCGTGTAATAAACGTCCCGCTGCACCTTCACATGCCACAACGCGCTCGGCCCGCCCCGGGCGCTGACGCGGATTTCGGGCGTCTCGAACCACGTTTCGGCCTGGCGGAGAGATTCGCGCCGGGCCTTTTCCTGTTCCAGGGCGTCGAGAAACTGTTTCCTGCGCGAGGATCGCACCACCTGGCGATCCAGTTCCAGCATGCCCTTCTGGATATCGCTTTCGCATTTCAACAGGCGCTGCCGCAGCGTCGCGCGATCCATCGCCTTGCGATAGATGCGTTCCGCCGCCGCGCCGCCTTCGTCGGAGGGGGCGGCGTATTGTTCGTCGGTGCTTTCCAGCACGCGCGCGTCGCCCACCCAGACCGCCGCCCGGTAGTCCACGTTCGTCAGGGCGACGCGCCGGCCTTGCGCGGGAGTGAAGGGTTCCACGTCAACCCGGCCCCATTCCTCCCAGGCATCCTCGGGCGCGTCACGCCGCTGATGCAGCAGCCGCACCGTCCCGCGGCTGTCGAACTCCGCGCGATACCGGTCCCCGTAGGAGGAGAAGGTCATGTCCATCACCGCCGGGGCGTCGCTCTTGACGCGCCAGACGCAGGAGAGCTTCCAATCCGTGCAGATATCCGTTTCGGGATCGTATCCCAACTGCCGATTCTCGCTGTCATTGTACCCGTTGAAAGGCCGATAGGCGGCGTATCCCGGTTCGAAGCGAATCGTCTCCACCTCGTCCCCGCCGGTGTAGGAGAACACCCTTCCGCCGTATTCCTTCAGGTTCCAGCGACTCACTCCGGCTTTAACGTCCGCCTGCGTGGAGATCCATCGGGGAGGATCGGCGCTGCTGACCGCCGTCAAGGCGGGAGTCGGTGGGTAATCCGCGTCGTGCACGATCTGCCACATGTCCTGCTGGGCGGAGTTGGGTTTGCGACGAATGCGCCATGTTTTACCCTTATCTTTGGAAACGAAGATATCTCCCTGGACGATCTGGATTCCCTCGCCGGGCAGGCCGATCAGCCGCTTGATGTAATTCTCGCGGTTGTTCTGCGGATTTTTGAAGACCACCACGTCCCAGGGTTGCAGGGGGGAAAAGTCGTAGAGATATTTCAGCACCAGCACGCGGTCGCCACCCTTGGGTTCGACGGGTTTTCCGCGGTGCGGCGCGTCGCCGTAACGGAAGTGGCAGTTGGGGCATCGCGCCATGCCGGGGGTGTTGTGGCTGTCCCGGCCGTACGCGTACTGCCATCCGCACGACGGGCACGTCAGCTCATAATGATCGCCGTAGAGGGCGTTGGCCATCGATCCGGTGGGGATCACGAACGCCTCGATCATGAACGCCCGCAGCACGAACGCCAGCACGATCGCGACGTACACGCTCTCCACGGAATCGCGCACCTGGCCGAGATGGTCCGATTTTGTCGCGGCAGCTTCACTCATAGTCCGTCCACCATAGCGATTCGCCCCCCCGTCGCCAAGGGGGAATTTATCAAATCTTGTCCAGGCGACGCGATCCGGTGGGCGGTCTTATGTATTTACTGTTACGGCCTATGATGTGGCTTGGATGAATTGTGATGATGGTTGTGTCTGGGCTTGCCCCTGGGGGGGTGTTTGTGATGCTTTGGGGGGTGATGGTGAGGAGGAGGGGCCGGCTTGGTTTTGATCACGACCACTTTCCTCGGCGGCGGGGGCGGAGGACACTCCTCGACATACACGTGAACCGGGCGGCGATCATCCTCGCATCGCCGATAATGGATATGACGTTTGTGATGATGATCGTCACAACCGGCGAGGAAGATCACCGCTCCCCCCGCCAGGCAGGTTAAAATCCCCAGGATGGTTTTACTCGTGTAGGTCATGGTGGTACTCCTTTCGTGTAGACAACTCTCCACGTTCCACAAGGACTGTGACGCCAAACCACGAATGGTTACACATATGAAAAAAAGATTCTTGTCCAATTCGTGGGAAGCAATTGCTTTCTTTGAAAGCAGCCACCCCTTAGGGGTGGACAAAGATGACTCATTCTTTCAGATCCCCATAGGGGCGATTGAAATGTTCATTCGTCCCTCCGGGACTCCAAAGACAATAGAATCCCTGTTCCCACGTTCTTAGAGACGTGATTACCATAAAAACTCCCCGCAAATGAATCATGAACCCCAAAAAAAGGTGCAGCCGTCGCCGCACCTTTTATCTACGTCCCATCGCACCAGACAGGTACGCCCACGTCGCCGGAACCCATACTTACCGCGATTCAAAGACCAGGCCTTTCGTTTCCCCTTGCGTGCGAATCGCCCGGCGGAGGTTGGCGTCGAAGCTTTTGGAATCGTCCAGGCCTTTCTTCTTCATTTCCTCTTTCTGATACGCGAGGCGTTTATCATTCATTTCCCGAATCTGCTTCTGGATGTCGGCCCGTTTTTGCCGCTGTTCCTCCACGAATTTTTTCCGTTCGGCGACGGACATGTTTTTCATGTTTTCAGGCAGTTCTTCGGTTTTGACTTTCTCCAGGTCCACGGACTTGTCGTCCACGGCGTCGACCAGGTCCCATCGGCTGTTGCGATACAGTCCCGTGGACTTCGCCGCCACGCGCTCGGCGACGGCGGGGGCGGAGGTTTTGGCGGCGTTGGCGTCCTGCGCCACCTGCAATTCCCGTCCCATCTTGCCTTCGGTTCCGAAAGCGACGTAGGTTTTGTTCAGCTCTTCATTGAGTTTCACGAGTTTTTTATCGTAGGGAGTCGCCACGGCGACCGTTCCCTGGTTCTGGTCGATCGCCGCGTATTGACCGTCCGCCCAGGCGGCTGCGTCGGACCAGCCGGTGGATCGACCCTCGTTTTCGTTTCCGCAGAAGATCGTGTTGATGATAATCCCCCGGCCGATGGTTTTTTGACAGACGTCCCTGAGGGTGTATTTCGAGTCCTGGGTGGCGGGTTCGTTTCCCGCGACCACGATCATCTTCAGCGCGTTTTTCCGTTCGGACCATTTCAATTCGATCGTCGCGGCGCGCACGACGCGGGCGACCAGTTCCGTCCCGCCGTTGGTTCGAAGTTTGAAAAGTTTGTCGTACACCTCGTCCAGGTTGTCCGTCAAGGGGCACAACCGCTGCACCCACCCGTTCTCGGAGCTCAGTCCGTCGTTGCCGTACTGGTACAGCGCGACGCGCAGGTTCGGGCGGGGCTTGGCGGTCGCCAGTTCGTTGACGATGGTCCAGAGCTTCTGCTTGGCCGACTCGATCAACCCGTCCATGGAACCGGACGTGTCCAGGCAGATCGCCAGGTCCACGTCCCGGGTTTCCGTCGGGGCGGATTTGGCGGCCGGGGGCTGGGGGGCTTTTTTCGCCTCCGGGACGCCGTCGGCGACCAGGCTGCACACCAGAATTCCCACTCCCAGCAATGAAATCAGATTGGTCATGCGTGTCGTCATTTTCGTTCTCCTTGTGATGTCGGGTTACAGGAGCTTGGACGGCCGACGGCGACGCGGGTTCCCGGAAAAAGAAAATATTCTGTTTCAAATCGATTTTGGGAACTTATCTCACAATGCTCGCCGATTCACGATTGCATGAGTGCGGAGAATTCTCAAGATTTTGTACTACTGCGGAAAATCCGCGTTCACGAAGCCTCTTTGAATTGACGAATGCGAATGTCGCCTTTGGGCAGATGAGCGACGATTTCCAGTTCGCCTCCCAATGCCTCGATCACGCGCCGCAAAGTGCTGATCTGCATGTCGTCCTGATTTTCCAGCTTCGACAGGCTGGGCTGTTTAATTCCCAGGGTGTCCGCCAATTCTTCCTGCGTGACTCCGACGAATTTTCGCAGTTCCGACAAAAGCATTTCGGACAAAATCTCCTGAAACCGAACTTCAGCGCGAGCGCGGGCTTCGGGAGACATCTTTTCTTCCAGTTCTCTAAAGTTGCGTGCCATCAGAGTAAACCTTCTTTTCGCAGTATTTCCAAATGTTCATCAAACAATTGATCCGCCTTGGTAATCATTTGTTTATAAAAACGCTTGTTTCCTGTTTTATCTCCACCAATTAACAATATTGCACGTCGGCGGGGATCAAATGCGAATAAGCTTCGCAAGGGTTTTCCCTGGTGCTGTGTTCGCAATTCTTTCATATTGGAGTGCCGCGAACCGTTTACCGTATCGGCATACGGACGACCCAATAATGGGCCCATTTCCCGCAGAAGTTTTATGCCAATCAAAATAGACTCATGTTCTTCTTCCGTGAGCCGTTGCCACCAGCGTTCATACTCGTCGGTAAACTCCACTTCCCACATAATAATAGTATAGCTTAAAAGCGATATAGATCAAGGGCTATATCGCAAAATTTTTTCTCTACGGATTCTCTGAAAAATCTATTGAGGACGGATTGTTGCTTCAAATTCTTGAAGGTGTTGGATTAAAATCTGGTAGTATGAATCCAGCGAAAGGATGTAATGATGAAATATTTGAACGTCGTATTGAGTCTGATTGTGCCGGCGTTTTGCACACCAGCCTTTGCCCAAACCAAATCCAAACTGGAACTTTCGGTTATGAAACAGGCTTCCATCGTCCTTCCCTCCGACGCCATCGAAAGCGAGAAGTACGCCGCGGAGGAGTTTCAGTCGCTCTGGGAAAAAATCACAGGCGTGAAACTGCCCATTACCACGACGCCCTCGTCCACCCCCCGCGTCTGGATCGGCCCGAACCCCGCGGCGAAATCCGTCGGCCTGGCGGTTCAAACGGACGACCTGGGCGAGGAAGGATTGCGGATTAAAATCACCGAGAAGGGCGTCGCCGTCGCGGGAGGCAGGCCTCGCGGAACACTCTACGGCGTGTACGAATTCTTTGAAAAGTATTTCGGGGTGCGCTTCCTGACGCACGACCACACGCACATCCCCGCCGACGCCGGCAAACGAATCCTGCCCCGCGAGGAATTCTCCTTCAAACCGGAATTTGAAACCCGCTTTAGCAGACTGGGCGAGACGCAAAACCACAAACCGTTCGCCGTGCGCATGCGCTGCAACCGCGTCGCGGGAGAAGCGAAATACGGCGGGGTGAACCAAAACGGCAGGAACTCTCACAGTTTCTTCCGCCAGATTCCTTCCAGCAAATACGGCAAGGAGCACCCGGAATATTACTGCATGATCGACGGTAAGCGCAAGTGGGACGTCGACGGCAAGGACGCCATGCCGATTCTCGGAAATCAACCCTGCCTGACGAATCCCGACGTCCTGCGCATCGTGACGGACTCGGTGCTGGCCGACCTGAAACGAAATCCGAATACCCCCAACATCTCCGTCAGCACGAACGACAATTTCCATTACTGTCAATGTCCCACCTGCGCCGCCCTCGATGAGAAGGAAGGCGCGCACACCGCGACGCTATTGGCCTTCGTCAACGCCGTCGCCGATGAAGTCGGCAAGCAATATCCCGACGTGAAAATCGGCACGCTGATCTACCAGTACACCCGCAAGCCGCCCAAAACCCTCCTGCCGCGCCCCAACGTGCAGTTGCAGTTGTGCACGATCGAGTGCAGCCAGGTGCTGCCGCTGACGGATCCCGACGTGGAGATCAACGCTTCGTTCCGCGAGGACCTGAAGGAATGGGGCAAGCGCAGCAAGGACATCCGCATCTGGACCTACAACACCAATTTTTACAACTTCCTCCTGCCGTGCCCGAATTTATGGAACATCGAGCCGAACCTGCGCCTGTTCGCGGACAACAACGTCCGCGGCGTCTTTATGCAGGCGGGGCATATCGAAGGGACGTCCATGTCCGACCTGCGGAATTACGTCACCAGCCGGCTCTTATGGAACCCGCGATTGAGCGGCCAGGCGCTGATCGACGAATTTCTGGACCTGCATTACGGCCCGGCCGCGCCGCCGATCCGCCGGTTCATCCACCTCGTGCATGACAACGCCGTGAAGAAAGGCTGCACCAAAAACTGCTTCGCCACGGGCGCCGATTACGGTATCGACGACGAAATCACTATCGCCGGCCTGGAAGCCTTCGCCGAAGCGATGGAACTAACGGGTAAAGACGAAACCCTCCGCCGTCGCGTGGAGAAAGCGAGTATCTGCGCCTGGCGATGCGCGGTCGAGGACGCATGGCAGTGGATTTACGACGTGCCGAACGAAAAACCCAACACGCACGACAAACCCATGCCCGCGGAGATCATCCTCAAAACCCGCCCCTACGCCCGGAAACTCTTCGAGTTGTGCGACCGGTACGGCGTGACGATGTGGGATGAGCTGATTCCAATTGGAAAAGCCAAGGACTATTTCCGCCAGGCCTACCGTCTGAAGGACAAGGAACCGATCTAGAGCGTGATCCGCCTGGCGCTACGGCTGCACGCGCATCGGTGGGGATTCCTCGCCGTACCATTGCACCGCCGAAACATACACGTCCTTGTCCTTCAATCGCTCGATCGACAGGGACAGGGGTTGGAGATTGTCGCTGTGCGGCAGGGAGTGGTTTTCGTCGTAGGGAATCTGTCGCAGCTTCCAGGGCAGGTATCGCTTACCGCGCCAATCGTCGGGAGGGGGAAGTTCCATCGTTCCGCCCCATCGATTCACCGTCGCCAGGCGGATTTTCTGCACCGCCAGCAGCGGATCCATTTCGGACAGCTTTTTACCGGTTCGATGAATAACGCCCACGATGTGCGATTCGTTGATTTTCTCGGCGGGGGTTCCTTTGGGGACGGCGTAGATGCGTACCGAGTTCTGGTTGCCGACGGGATTCGACCAGGTGAACGCCACTTCCTTTCCTTCGCATTTCATGGAAACCGTCGGCTGGGGGATTTCGGGCAGGATGCGTCGTTCCAGCCAGGCGGTATCTTCCAGGATTTCGCCCAGATAACTGGACGACGTGGGGTGTTCGTCCGTGTCCAT
>JAFGJE010000076.1 GCA_016929245.1 Phycisphaerae bacterium | reverse complement strand
TGTCATCCTGAGCGGAGCGCAGCGGAGTCGAAGGACCTTACGGGTAGTTAGGCGTAAGGTCCTTCGACTCCGCTGCGCTCCGCTCAGGATGACACAGATCAGATTTTTCCTTTGACTAATCGTTACCTTCGCGTTCTTCCGTCGCGGGTGGGGGTTTCGATTTCGAGGGCTTTGATCTTTCGGTAGAGCGTGCTGGCGTCGATCCCCAGATCGACGGCGGCTCGTTTTCGGTTTCCCCCGTGTCGCTTCAGCGCGGCGTCGATGAGAATTTTCTCCATCGCCAGCAGCGTCGTCGGGCGGGAGGGGGGATTGTCCCCCGACGTTCCCGCGCGGAGTTCCGGCGGGAGGTGGTGCGGTTCGATCACCCCGCCGCGACAGAGCACAAACGCCTGCTCGATAATATTTTCCAGCTCGCGGACGTTGCCCGGGAAGTCGTGCTCCATCAGCCGGGCGAGAACTTCATCCGACACGCCGGCGATGTCCTTTCCCTGGAGGCGGTTGAAACGGGCGATGAGATGCTCCACCAGCAGGGGGATGTCTTCGCGTCGCTGGGCCAGGCTGGGCAGTTTCAGGTGCACCACGCGGATACGATAGAACAAATCCTCGCGAAACGTGCCGTTTTGGACGAGTTCCGGGAGGTTTTTGTTGGTCGCCGCGATCACGCGCACGTCCACGGGGATCGACTCGACCCCACCGAGCGGCTCGACGCGCCGTTCCTGGAGCACCCGCAGCAGCCGCACCTGCATGGCTGGGGAGACGTCGCCGATTTCGTCGAGGAAAATCGTACCGCCGTCGGCGAGGGCGAATCGGCCTGGCTTATCTTTCCGGGCGTCGGTGAAGGCGCCGGCCTTGTGGCCGAACAGTTCGGATTCCAGCAGCGTATCCGGCAGCGCGCCGCAGTTGATCGCGACGAACGGTTTGTCCTTACGCGGGGAGAGGTTATGAATCGCGCGGGCGAAGAGTTCCTTGCCCGTGCCGCTGTCGCCCTCGATCAGGACGGTGCTGTTGCTCTCGGCGATCTGCGGGATAATCTCGAAGACGCTCCGCATCGCGTCGGATCGGCCCACGATGTCGGAAAACGTGTAGCGGGATTCGAGTTCCTTCCGCAATTGCTCGATCTGGGTAAGGTCCTGGAACGTCTCCACGCCTCCGATGATCTCGCCCGTCCGGTCCTTCAGCAGGGCGGTCGAAAGACGAATGGGAATCCCTTCCCCCGCGTCGGTTACGATCTGGGCGGTGGCGTTAATGACGGGCCGGCCGGTCTGGCGGGTCTGCCGCAGCGGGCAGTCGCCTTCGCAGAGATTGCAGCGAAACACCTCCCAGCAAGGACTGCCGATCGCGTCGGCGCGATCCACGCCCGTAATCTGCTCGGCAGCCTGGTTAAAGGCGGTGATCCGCCAGTCCAGATCGACGGTAAAGACCCCTTCATTGATGGAGTCCAGGACAATGTCCCTGTTTTCTCTGGGTGGTTGGTCCATGATTGTATTATTCGCAAAATACAACTCTATTATAACATTAAATTTGCAAAATGCAAATAGAAATCCAATACAATAATGCAAATTGCAATTTGTTTTATCGTTCTTCCGACGAGGAAATTTTTTTAATTATTTTATTGAAAATCATTTATATTGATTTTGTTTCGCAAATTCGTCTATGGCACACGAATTGTTATTGATTTATTGAGATGAGAATCGCAATTCCAACCTGGCAGGGGCGAGTATCGCCTGTTTTTGACGTCGCCAGGACTTTGGTGTTGGCGGATGTCACGGACGGCCGGGTTACGGGACGCGGCGAAGTTCAAATCATGAATACCGATCCGCTGGCGCGGGCACGGGAACTGGCGCAACTGGGCGCGGAAGTGCTGATCTGCGGCGCGATTTCCATGCCGACGGACATGGCGCTGCACTCGGCGGGGATTCGCGTGATCCCGCATACCTGCGGATTGGTGGATGAAGTATTGGGCGCCTTTGTGGGCGGTCAATGGACAAACAACGCTTTCTTGATGCCGGGCTGCCGCGGCCGGGGCATGGGACGCCGGCTCCGGTGTCGCGGCGGCCGGGGTCGAAGAGGAAATCGAGGTGGATACTATGCCTAGAGGCGATGGAACCGGTCCCGCCGGTGGCGGCGGGAGAGGACAAGGACGTGGACAGGGTCAGGGACAAGGTCAGGGACGCGGCAGAATGGGCGGACCGTTCGCCGCCGGACCGGGCGGGCAATGCGTATGTCCGAATTGCGGACAACAAACGCCCCACGCGCCGGGAAATCCCTGCAACCGGAAAACCTGTCCGAAATGTGGAACGAGAATGACCAGAGGTTAACAGCGACCTCGCAACGTATAGGAGAATGATCATGCCAGGTGGAGATGGAACAGGACCCGCGGGAATGGGACCGATGACAGGACGAGCGGCTGGGTACTGCGCGGGATACGGCGTACCCGGATATATGAACCCGATCGGCGGACGCGGATTCGGCGCGTTCGGCGGCGGACGTGGATTGGGACGCGGCGGCGGGCGGGGATGGCGTAATCGCTATTACGCGACGGGCCTGACCGGCTGGCAACGCGCGGGATGGGGATACCCCGCCTACGGGCCGGCGATCCCGACTCCGTATGCCGCGCCATTCGCCCCCGCGGTCAGCAAAGAGCAGCAACTCGACGCGCTGAAAGGCCAGGCCGAGTACTTCGAGGACGCCCTGGAAGGGATCAAAAAACAAATCGAAGACCTCCAGGCCGCCGTCGAAGCGAAAAAGTAATCGTGTACGATGTGGCTTGGACGTCCCGTCCAAGTGTCTCATGGGCGTCTCGCCCATGAAGCAAATGCAGCAGGATCAGGATGATCCTGCGACGCTTGGGCAGGATGTCCAAGCCGCAAGCCATAATCCTGAAAGGAAATCATCATGAAAATCGCCGTAACCGCTACCGAACCGTCCCTGGACGCGAAGGTGGAGCCTCGCTTCGGACGGTGTCCGTATTTTCTGATCGTGGACTCCGACACCTTGGAATTCGAGGCCGTCGAAAATCCCAACGTCATGCTGGGCGGCGGCGCGGGAATTCAGTCGGCCCAGATGATCGCCCAGAAGGGCGCCACGCACGTCCTGACGGGCAACTGCGGTCCCAACGCCCATCAGACGCTTTCGGCGGCGGGGATTCGCGTGATGATCGGATGCAGCGGGGTGATCCGCGACGTGGTGGAGCAGTTCAAAAACGGGCAGCTCCAGGCCGCCGACCAACCCAACGTGGACAGCAAGTTCGGCGTCGGAGGCGGTATGGGCGGAGGCGGTGGCCGCGGCATGGGCGGCGGCGGGGGGATGGGTCGCGGAATGGGAGGAGGCGGCAGGGGTATGGGACGCGGAATGGGCGGAGGGGGCGCGCAGAATATGGCGATTCCCCCGCAACAACCCCCCATCGCCGGCGACGAGGAACTGGCTATGCTCAAACAGCAAGCCGACGCCATGGGCCAGCAGATGCGGCAGCTTCAGGATCGCATCCGTCAACTGGAACAGGAAGAATCCTAAATGAAAATCGCCATCTCCAGCGGAAAGGGCGGCACGGGAAAGACCACCGTCGCGACGAACCTCGCCCTGACCGTCGCCAAACTCGATCGAAGCGTCGCATACCTCGACTGCGACGTGGAAGAACCCAACGGTTTCCTGTTCCTTAAACCGGACATTACCGAAACCCGTCCCGTCAACGTGAGCATTCCGAAGGTGGATTTGGATAGGTGCAACGGCTGCGGAAAATGCGGGCGGATTTGCCAGTACAGCGCCGTGGTGTCCATGAACAGGCAGGTGCTGCTGTTTCCCGAACTTTGTCACGGCTGCGGAGGCTGCTGGTTGGTCTGCCCGACCGGCGCGATCACCGAGTCGCATCGGCAGACCGGGCGGCTGGACCTGGGGACGTCCGGGGGTGTGCAGTGTCTCCAGGGATTGCTGAATATCGGCGAGGTGATGAGTCCGCCGGTGATCCGGGCCGTCAAAGCCGCCGCGCCCGACGCGGACGTGCTGTTCTACGACTCCCCGCCGGGCACGAGTTGCCCGGTCATCGAGTCCGTGCGCGACAGCGACTTCGTTCTGCTGGTGACCGAACCGACGCCGTTCGGTCTGCACGACCTGAAACTCGCCGTCGCGATGACCCGCGCCCTGGAGTTGCCCTTCGCGGTGGTGATCAACCGCGCGGACGTCGGCGACGAGAAAACCACGCTATACTGTAAAGACGAAAACATCGACATCCTCGCGGAGATTCCCGACGACCGGAGAGTCGCCGAGGCGTATTCCCGCGGCGAGCCGGCCTGCGAGGCGATTCCGGAATATCGCCGACTGTACGAGGAACTGTTCGCCGCCCTGGAAGCAAGGATCCTCACCCATGCCGGAGAATGACTGGCAAGACGAAATCACGCTCGCGCAGGAGCGAGACGCCAAGGCGCGGGCGATTCTCGGCGTTTCGCAGGCCGCCGACGACCCGGAGATTCGTCAGGCGTTCCGGCGGGCCTGCACACGGTTTCATCCGGACGCCGGCGGCGGCGATAAAGACGCGGACCGGAAGTTCCACCTGATCTGTTGCGCGTATAAATTTCTCACGGAAGGCGAACCCTGCGCCGCGTTGGATGAACTCGAAGCCCCCCCGGTGGAGATGACGGCCGGTGAATTCCAGATGGGAAATCCCTGGGGATACTGGTGCTGGTGGCGGGAGAATTTTTTCGATTCCTGAACCACGGGAGACTGAATCATGCCAATGTTTGAATACAAATGTAAACAATGCGGCCACGTGACGTCGTTTCTGGAAAAGGCCGGGAGCAAAACCGCGCACGTCTGCGAGAAATGCGGCTCGAAGGACACGGAAAAAATGTTCTCGACATTCGCCGCGAAAATGGGCGGTTCCTCGTCAAGTGGATCGAGTTGCCCGACGGGAACCTGTCCGCTTTCGTGATGCGCCTTGGAATGAATATGTCCCAACAGGACGCCCACAATCCGCAGGAAGCATTCTACCAGAACATGACTCCGCGACTATATCGCCGGATCGGAAAGGAACTTCGTCTGGCGGGACGGATTCTGGATTTGGGGTGCGGCGCGTGCGAACTGGTGTGTTACCTGGCGAAAACTTTTCGTCAACAGGTGACGGGAGTGGATATCTCGGCGGGCAGTTTTCCTCGACGCCGTCACACGCCCAACGGTTGCCGATTTCGCTGCATCCGAAAAAACGCGAAACATCTGCATTTCGTCAAGGACGAAAGCATGGACGCGGTGGTTTCCACGCTGGCCTTTCACGAAATGGAGCATCCCGAAGCGATCCTTCACGAGGTGCGGAGGATTCTCCGTCCCGGCGGGGAATTGTTGATCGTGGATTTCCCCAAAGACTCGCTGGCCCAGGAACTCTGGAATGAAGACTATTACACCCCCGAAGCGTTGAAACAAATGGTGGCCGACAACGGCTTTGACGAGGTCCGCGCCAAGACCATCGAACGGGGGCAGGTGATGTGGATCACCGGTCGCCGAAGTCCCAATCCTGGGGAGAAAACGTGAAAAAACGAAATACGCAACACGAAATACAGGTCATCATGATCCGAAAGGAGCGGGTGTGATGCCGTGGGTGAATCAGGAAATGTGCACGGGATGTGGAATTTGCGTTCGGGAATGTCCCGTTGACGCGATGGAGCAGCAGGCGGACGGACGGGCGTTGATTCGCGAGGACGAATGTATTCGTTGCGGAAAATGTCACGACGTTTGCCCCCGAAACGCCGTCCGGCACGACAGCGAACGAATTCCCCTGGAAGTGGCGCAGAATCTGCAATGGGTTCAAACCTTGCTGAAGAATTTTTCCACCCAAGAGGAGCAGGCGGCCTTCATGGAACGCATGGGACGCTATTTCAAGAAGCAAATCAAGGTCGGCGAGCGGACGCTGGAGGTGGTGTCCCAGGCGAAATCCGATTTCTCCGGCGTTCTGGACGCCGCGATGCGGGCGCTGCGGATTCCCGAGAACCACTAACCGAAGGATGGATGGTCATGGAAACGAAACAGAAGGAACTGGTGGTCATCAGCGGCAAGGGCGGCACGGGCAAGACGTCCATCGTCGCGTCGTTCGCCGCGTTGGCGCAGCGGGTGGTGCTGGCCGACTGCGACGTGGACGCGGCGGACCTGCACCTGGTGCTCGAACCGGAACGTCTCCGGAGCGAGGACTTTTCCGGCGGAAAGCGCGCGAAGATCGATTCCCACAAGTGCGTCTCTTGCGGAAAGTGCGCGGAGGTCTGCCGGTTCGACGCGATTTCCCTCGACGGTCCGGGCAACGAGGGCGTGGGCAAGACGTATCGCGTGGATCCCATCGCCTGCGAAGGCTGCGGCGTCTGCGCGTGGTTCTGTCCCGCCGACGCCGTGGAGTTCGCCGAGGCGGTCAACGGGAAATGGTTCGTCTCCCAGACGCGCAACGGTCCGATGGTGCACGCGGAACTGGGCGTCGCGGAGGAAAACTCCGGAAAACTCGTGAGCCTGGTACGCCGCGAAGCCAGGGCGCTGATCGAACAATGCGGCCTGAAGCTGATCCTGGTGGACGGTTCGCCGGGGATCGGTTGTCCGGTCGTCGCGTCGATCACCGGGGCGGATCTGGTGCTGATCGTCACCGAACCGACGCTCAGCGGTCTGCACGATCTGGAGCGCGTCGCGGACGTGACGAAACATTTCGGGATTCCCGCGATGGTCTGCGTCAACAAGTGGGATCTGAATCCCGACATGACGGAGAAGATCGAGCAGTCCTCGCGCCAGCGGGGATTGACGCCGACCGGGCGCGTGCGATACGATCGCGCGGTGACCGAGGCGCAAATTCTGAAGCGTTCCGTCGTCGAATTTCAGCAGGACGGCTGCGCGGAAGACATTCGGGAGGTATGGTCGAAGGTTTCGCGACGGCTGGGCGAACTGGAACCGGCCACGGACGGAGGCGCATGACGGCGTCTACCACGCATCCCGCGGGGAGTTTGTTCGATTTCGGGCCTTCGGCCCGGGAATATGACCGGTGGTACGAGACGCCCGAAGGCAAGGCGCACGACCGCGCGCAAAAGCAGGACGTGCGGCGGTTTTTGCACTCCGTTCGCGCGGGGGAGTGTCTTTGCGACGTGGGATGCGGAACGGGACATTGGAGCGCCTTTTTCGCGGAGTTGGGATATCGCGTCACGGGAATCGACGTGTCGGAAGAGATGATCGACGTGGCGCGATCGAGAGTCCTCAACGCCACGTTTCAAAAGTCCGACGTGTACGATCTTCCCTTCGCGGAGGGTTCGTTTGACGTGACGGCCGCGATGGCGACGTTGGAATTCCTGCCCGCGCCCGCGGAGGCGCTGCGGGAGATGGTTCGTTGCACCCGTTCGGGCGGGCGGATTCTGATCGGCACGCTCAACCGCCTGGCGCCGCTGAACCGGCAACGCGTCGCGGAACACAAACCGCCGTATGCCTCGGCGCGTCTGTTTTCGCCCGGCGAACTGGTGAACCTGCTGGCGCCGTGGGGACGGGTGCGGATGGCCGCGTCCCGTCCGGAATTTTCCCTGGAAACGAAAAGTCGAATGAGGAAAATTCTCGAACGCGTCGGCGGAAAGCGGAAACAACTCCAGGGTCCTTTTCTCGTCGCGGAGGTGCGATTATGATCGGACGCGTTACGGTTTTAGTGGAAAACAGCGCCGGGCGACGAGGATTGCTGTCCGAGCACGGGTTGTCATTCTGGGTCGAACTGGGCGAGAAGAAGATTCTCTTCGACACCGGGCAGGGAAAGGTGCTCCGCGAGAACGCGGCTGTGCTGGGAATCCCGCTGGAGCGGACCGACGCGGTGGTGCTCAGTCACGGCCATTACGATCACACGGGCGGCCTGGCGGACGTTCTGCATCGCGCGCGGGGAATTCCCGTCTATGCGCATCGGGCGGCGTTCGGGCCGAAGTACGCCCGTAACTTCGACGGCACAAGTCGGGATATCGGAATGCCTTTCATGGACGAGGAGGGGATTCGGGAGCACAATGAATTGGTGTTCGTGGACGGGCCCGTGGAGGTGATGGAAGGATTGCGCCTGACCGGTCCGGTTCCGCGCGAAACCGATTTCGAGGATACGGGCGGCGCCTTTTACACCGATCCGCGCTGCACCCAGCCGGATGAACTCCCCGACGACCAGGCGGCGTATCTCGAAACCCCCGCCGGGACTTTCGTCCTTCTCGGTTGCGCGCACGCCGGGGTGGTCAACACGCTGCGGTACATTCGGACGCTGACCGACAACCGCCCGATCCATACCGTGATCGGCGGAACGCACCTCGTTAACGCCGGCCCGGAACGAATGGACAGAACCGTCGAGGAACTGCGAACGCTGGACGTGCGGCGACTCCTGCCGTGCCACTGCACGGGATTTCAGGCAGCCTCTCGACTTTTGAATGAATTTCCGGCACAATATATGGTTTGTCCCACGGGGACGATCCTGGAGATTGACAAATGAGAATTCTAAAAAACTGACCACAGAGACTCAGAGGACACAGAGAAAGAAAAAATTTCTTTGTTTTTCTCCGTGTCCTCTGAGTCTCTGTGGTAAATATTCTGTTTTTTAGAAGCCCCAAATAGTGTCACAGACATGGAAAGGACATATAAGAATGGCTTTACCGAATGTGGTTCGCGAGGCGTGGCTGGATCGTGACGGGCCGGTGATTCTCGCGACGGTGGACGGCGACGGCGTGCCGAATATCATCTACGCCACGTGCGTGGGCATGTTCGGCGACGACCGGCTGGTCGTGGCGGACAATTACTTCGACAAAACCCGCCGAAATATTCTCGGCGGTGGAAAAGGTTCGTTGTTGTTTCGTTGCAAGCAGGGCAAGGCCTACCAGGTTAAAGGCGCCCTGGAATATCATAGGGACGGCGAGGTGTTCGATCATATGAAGACCTGGAATCCTGAAAAGCATCCCGGACACGCCGCGGCGGCGTTGCGGATTGAAGAAGTCTACTCCGGAGCCGAGAAGCTCTGCTGAGGAACATCCATCCGACAGGAGAGGAAACAAATGGACGGTTTTAAGGAAACGGACGTATCCCGAGCGATTTTGGAAGCGTATCACGAGAAATTCACCAGGGCGCTGCGCGGGGACGTGGTGATCGTCGGCGCCGGTCCGTCGGGACTGGTCGCCGCCCGGCGGCTGGCGGAGGCGGGTCATTCGGTGGTGGTGCTGGAGAAACGTCTCAGCCCCGGGGGCGGGATCTGGGGCGGAAGCATCGGGATGAACGAAGTCGTCGTGCAGAAAGAGGCGCTGAAGATTCTAGAGGACTCCGGCGTTCGATACGTTCCCAGCGGAGATGTTTATACCGCCGACGCGATGGAACTGGCCTGCGCGCTGTGCCTCCAGGCGCTGCACGCCGGGGCGATCCTGCTGAACCTGATGACGGCCGAGGACATCTGCGTCCGTGACGGGCGCGTCACCGGTGTGGTCGCCAATCGCACCCTGCTGGGGCAGAACCTGCCCATCGATCCGATCGTCTTGTCCTCGCGCGTCGTGATCGACGCCACCGGCCACGAAGCCGGAATGGCCCAGTGCCTCCAGCGTCGCGGATTGCTGACCGAGAAACTCACCGGCGAAGGACCGATGGACGCGCCGGCCGGCGAACGATTCGTCGTGGAACACGTCACCGAACTGTATCCCGGGCTGTGGACCACGGGCATGAGCGTCTGCGCGTCGCAGGGCGGACCGCGCATGGGACCGATCTTCGGCGGCATGTTGCTGTCGGGCGTGAAAGTCGCCGACCGACTGAATGAGATTCTTTCCGGGATGGGGAGGATGCAAGCGCAGGATTCCGCCAAACCCGCGAAGGTATGATTTCGTCCGTGCGGATAGAGGTGATCTTATGAACCACATTTTCGGTCCGGTACCTTCGCGACGGCTGGGACGCTCGTTGGGCGTGGACCTGGTTCCGTTCAAGACGTGCAGCTACGACTGCATCTACTGCCAACTCGGCCGAACGACGAACAAAACCGTCGAACGGCGGGAATGGGTTCCGCTGGAGGACGTCCTGGCGGAACTGAAAACCAAACTCGCCTCCAACCCGGATTACATCACCCTCAGCGGTTCCGGGGAACCGACGCTCTATTCGCGCCTGGGAGAGTTGATCGCCGAAATCCGCGCCATGACGGAAATCCAGATCGCGGTCCTCACGAACGGGTCGTTGCTGTGGGACCAGGACGTTCGCCGTCAGCTTCTGGAGGCCCACCTGGTGGTTCCTTCCCTGGACGCGGGGAGCGAAAGCACCTACCAGGCGGTCAATCGCCCGCACGAGAGCGTTTCGTTTGAACAAATGCTTCAGGGACTGATCGATTTTAGAAAGGAATTTACCGGCGAGTATTGGCTGGAGGTGTTTTTCCTATCGGGGTACACCGCCGTGGACAGCGAAGTTCAGCGGATCGTGGATTGTGTTCGGCGCATCGGTCCCGACCGCGTGCAGTTGAACACCGCCACCCGCCCGACGGCCGAAGACTACGCCGTCATGGTCAAGCACGATCGCATGGTGGAACTGGCCGGTCGCTTCGACCCGCCGGCGGAGGTGATCGCGGATTATCGCGGCGTGCACGCCCGAAGCGAGTTCCAGGCAGGGCGCGAAAACGTTCTGGAGATGATCCGGCGACGCCCGTGCAGCCTGGACGACATCGCCGAGGGACTGGCGATGCACCGAAACGAAGTCATCAAATACGTCGAGGAACTCGACGCCGAAGGTGTCCTGGATAAGCAATATTCCGGCGGAAAATTGTTTTATCGAGGGAAGCAATCCTCTTAAGATACCCTCTTTTTCAAGGAGACATTATGACCAAGGCAGATATTGTTGTACTGGGCGGCAGCGCCGCCGGAATCACAGCCGCCATCACGGCCCGGAGACATCACCCGGACAAAAGCATCCTCCTGATTCGCAAGGAGACGAAGGTTCCCATCCCCTGCGGGATTCCCTACATTTACGGCACCTTAACCGACGCCGACAAGAACCTGATTCCCGACGCCATCCTGGAAACGAACAAGGTGGACCTTCGCGTCGGCGAAGCGACGAAAATCGACCGCGCAGGACGCGCCGTGCTTCTCGGTGACGACCGGATCGAATACGAGCGGTTGATCCTGGCGACGGGTTCCGTCCCGACGCAGCCGCCGATTCCCGGCGTGGACATGGAGGGCGTGTACATTATTCTCAAGGACGTGGACTATCTGCGCCAGTTGCAGCGGAAACTCCAGGACGCGAGCAACGTGGTCATCATCGGCTGCGGATTCATCGGGATCGAGTTCGCCGACGAGATCAATAAGATTAAGGGAAAAAACGTCACCATCCTGGAGGTGGCGCCGAATTGTCTCAAGCTGTCCTACGACGACGAATTCTGCGAAGAGATGGAAACCCATCTTCGCGGGCGCGGGATCACGGTGTACACGTCGACAGCCGTCGAGCAGATCGCCGGTGAGGGTCGCGTCCGCGAGGTGCGCCTGAATGACGGAACCGTGATTCCGGCGGACCTGGTGATCCTGGGCATCGGCGCCAAGGCCAACGTCGCCCTGGCGAAGGAGGCGGAGTTACGGCTGGGTTTGACCGGCGGTGTGGCGGTGGACCGCACGATGCAGACGTCCGATCCGAATATCTTCGCCTGCGGCGACTGCGCGGAGAAAATCTCCTTCTTCGGCGGCGGGCCTTCCCCGTTGAAGCTGGCGTCCATCGCGCAGCTGGAAGCCCGAATCGCCGGGGCGAACGTGTTCGGCCTGCGGCGCGAGAGCGACGGTACGCTGGGCGTCTGGTCGACGGCGGTGGGCGACCTGGCGATGGGCACCGCGGGTTTGACCGAGTCGATGGCGAAGGACTTCGGATACGACGTGGTCTCCGGAACGGTGGAAACGCCGAACCGACACCCCGGATGCATGCCCGGCGCGGCGCCCGTGAAGGTGAAGCTCGTGTTCGAGAGACACTCGCGGACCTTGCTGGGCGGGCAGGTGCGCGGAAGCGTCTCGGTCGGCGAGTTGATTAACACCATCGCCGCCTGCGTGCAGAAGCGAATGACCGCCGAGGACATCGCCATGTTCCAGATGGGCACCCACCCGGCGCTGACGGCGTCCCCGATCGCGTATCCGCTGGTCAACGCCGCGGAAGTCGCCATCACCCGCCTGCGCTGATCGGCGCCGCGGAAAAAATGAATATCGTCCGTGTTTCAACGGCGCCGAGCGGTAAACCGACAAAAGCACCGGTTTACCGCTCGGCGCTGTTTTTTTGCATAACGAGATCCTAATCCACGTTCACGATATCGCGACGGGATTGGGGAGAATTTTTTCTCTTCTGTGTAAATAGATATTGAACATAAGTAACTAATTAGTTACCATGGGGTCATGGTTCCCCAAACGAAGCGATCCCGACGGCGTCGGAATTCCCGCCAAAGCGAGAAGCGCATTCTCCAGGCCGCCGCGGAGGTGTTCGCCGAGAAAGGTCCCGACGCCGCGACCGTCGATGAAATCTGCCGAAAGGCGAAACGCAACAAGCGGATGATCTATCACTACTTCGCAAGCAAGGCGGGGTTGTATCGCCGGGTGTTGCAATCCGTGTACGAAAAATTCCTCTCGCTGGAAATCGAGCTGGCGGCCATGCTGCTTTCCCCGGAGGAACTGCTCGACACGGTGGTGTCGAAATACGTCGATTTCCTCCACGAGCATCCGGATTTCGTTCGTATCTTAAGTCACGAGAATCTCAATGAAGGCCGTGTCGCCCGCGAACTGAAACTCGCCGGCGGGAAAAGCAACATTCTCGAAGCCCTGCGCCTGCTCGTGGAGAAAGGACAAACCGAAGGCCGATTCCGGCGGGACGTGGATCTCGACGAATTGCTCATCAGCATTTTCGGCCTGTGTTTTTTCCCCTTCTCCAACCGGCATACGATGAGCGAGTTGCTGGGACGTTCCATCATCACCCCATCCCGCCTGAAGCGGCGAAAGACGCATATTGTGAGGTTGCTTCTGATGGGGTTATACGAATTACCAGGCAATCAATGATTTCCGGATTCATGGATTCGGTATTCGGTAGTCGGTATTCGGTAGTCGGTATTTGGTATGCGGTAGTCGGTATTCGGTTCGGTATCCGGTAATTTGTTGTCGATTTGGATTTTGTTTGTGCTTTCTGTGAAAGTAGCCACGGGCGCAAGCCCGTGGAAAAAGTTTTTCCGTAGTCAGAAGAGCCCCGTAGGGGCGATTGAATGGTTTGTTTTGTCATTCAATCGCCCCTATGGGGCCCTGGAAAGAAAGAACGTTTGTTTCCCACGGGCTTGCGCCCGCGGCTACTCTCAAAAACAAGATAAAAGATTTTGGGTGGCGGAACAAACCTGTCCCTGAGGGAGTTCCGCCAAGCGGGTGTACAACAAAGCATGAGGAAGTGAGGTCGCGTTATGTCGAAGGGACAATATCCGTCGAGCATTGAAACCGTCGAAGAATTGGAGGAGCTTTTGACCCGCCCTTCGGAGGCGCTGGTCGAGTTCGTCCGAACGCTTCAGGGCGATATCATGATCCTCGGCGCCGGTGGGAAGATCGGTCCTTCGATGGCCGGGATGGCGAAACGGGCGATGGACCGGGCCGGCGCGACGGGCAAGGTGATCGCGGTGGATTTACACGCGCCCGACAAACAGATCGAAGGCGTGGAGTACCTTTCGTGCGATCTTCTGGACATCGACGCGATGGGGCGGCTGCCGCGCGCGGAGAATCTGATCTTCATGGCCGGTCGGAAATTCGGTTCGACCGGCAGCGAACACCTGACCTGGGCGATCAACACCATCGTGCCGTATCACGTCGCGCGGACGTTCACCGACGCGCGCGTCGTGGTGTTTTCCACCGGGTGCGTGTATCCGGTGGTGGACGTCGCCGGCGGCGGGGCGACCGAGGAAACCCCGCCGAATCCCATCGGCGAATACGCCCAGAGCTGCCTCGGCCGCGAGCGGATGTTCGACTATTACTCCCACACGGCTGGTTTGAAGGTGCTGCAATTCCGCCTGAATTACGCGGTCGAACCGCGCTACGGCGTGCTGGTGGACGTGGCGACGAAGGTGTTCCGCGAGGAGCCCGTGGACGTGACGACCGGTTTCGCCAACGTGCTCTGGCAGGGGGACGTGTGCAGCCAGGCGATCCGGAGTCTGGCGCTGGCGGCAAGTCCGCCGCGCGTGCTGAACGTCACCGGGCCGGAGACGATTTCGATCCGCCGCGTGGCGGAGGAGTTCGGTTGTCGGATGAACAAAACGCCGATTTTCACCGGTCTGGAGAACGGCCGCGGATTCCTCAGCAACGCCACGCGGGCCAACGCGATCTTCGGGAATCCCACGGTTCCCCTCGGGACGCTGATCGACTGGACGGCCGGGTGGGTCGCTTCCGGCGGAGAAAATCTCGGCAAACCCACGCACTTCGAGACGCAGGACGGGAAATATTAAGAATAGGGAATTAGGTTTGGGTGCCGTGGTTCGCGGAGCGCAGCGAAGCAGCCACGTTCATCAACGAACCTGGCGGAGAAGGTGCTCCGCCAGGCAAAGTAGGGAATAGAAAAGATGGATTCTAAAGTAAAAAAAGTATTGGATCGCGGGGTGGTCATTCCCGCCAGTCCGTTGGCCTTGAACGCCCAGCGGAAGCTGGACGAGCGCCGCCAGCGGGCGCTGTGGCGGTATTATCTTGCCGCCGGAGCGGGCGGAATCGCCGTGGGCGTCCACACGACGCAGTTCGCCGTTCGCGATCCGAAGGTGGGCCTGTTCGCGCCGCTGCTGGAGCTGGCGGGGGAGGAAATGTCCCGCGCCGAGGCGAACCGCGACGAACCGGTCGTTCGCATCGCCGGGGTGTGCGGGCGAACCGCTCAGGCGACGGGAGAAGCGACGCTGGCGCGCGACTTGGGATATCACGCGGGTTTGCTGAGCTTAGCAGCCGTCAGGGACGCCGACGAAGACGCGATGATCGCGCACTGTCGCGCTGTGGCGGATGTGATTCCGCTGGTGGGATTCTACCTTCAGCCGGCTGTCGGGGGGCGCGTCCTGCCGCGGGCGTTCTGGCGACGGTTCGCGGAGATCGAAAACGTCGTCGCGATCAAGATGGCCCCGTTCAACCGCTACCAGACCCTCGACGTGGTTCGCGCCGTCGCGGAATCCGGCCGGGAGGATATCGCGCTGTACACCGGCAATGACGACAATATCGTGATCGACCTTCTCACGCCGTATCGCTTCCGCGTCGGCGGGGAAATCGTCGAACGGCGAATCGTCGGCGGATTGCTGGGACATTGGTCCGCCTGGACGAAGACCGCCGTCGAACTGCTGAACGAATGTCACGCCGTCGTGGAATCCGGCGGCTCTATTCCGCGGGAATTACTGGCGCGGAATATCGAAATCACCGACTGCAACGCCGCGTTCTTCGACGCCGCGAACGGATTCGCCGGCTGTATCGCCGGTATGCACGAAGTGCTCCGCCGGCAGGGACTGCTCGAAGGAATCTGGTGCCTCGACGAGAACGAAACGCTCAGTCCCGGCCAGTCGGAGGAAATCAGCCGCGTCCACGCCGCCTACCCGCGCCTCAACGACGACGCCTTCGTGGCGGAGCATCTCGACGAGTGGTTGCGGTGATAAACCGTCACGGGACTCACGGGAAAAAAAACCAACATTGTCATCTCCTCAGCCCCCGGGGATTCCCGAGGAGATGACCATTCCGACTTTTTCATTCCGGGGTTTGCATTTGGAAATCGAAATGCTATAATTCCCCTTCCTTCTTGAGGAGCGGAAATGCTCCTTGGCGGAGGAGTAGCTCAATAGGTAGAGCAACGCCCTTTTAAGGCGTAGGTTCTGGGTTCGAGTCCCAGCTCCTTCAGTCGTCGGACACGTCGGATGTGAAAACAGCGCCGAGCGGCAAGCCGGTCATCGACTTAGCTTGCTGCTCGGCGCTGTTGTTTCATTCTCAATGGGGTGTCAATTTTCCCTGGGAATCGTCGCTTCGGTGTGTGGAAATCCAACGTCTTCTCCGTGTAGAATGCTTCCCGTGATGACTCGTCGCACCATTCTGTCGATTGTTGTGGGCGTTCTTCTCGCCGCCGGCGTGCTGGTGGTGTTGCGCTTGAGCGTCTTTCGAAGAGAACAACCGCTGTTCGTCTTAAAGGCGTCCGAATCTCCCGCGACCCAACCGGCGGAGATTCCCCCATCACCGGAAAAAATCGTTCTCCTTACACCGACATCAAAACCAACCACGCAACCGACGACGACCCGGGCGACCTCCCAGCCGCACAGTCAGCCTTCGTCGGCGCCGACGCGACCGGCCGATACGTTCAAGGCACAGATGCAGGCCGGGAAGGACGCCTTGCGCGACGGGGAAACGGAAAAAGCTCTGGCCTTTCTCCGACGGGCGGCGGCGCTGCGGCCGGAGGATCCCGAAGCGTTGCGCTGGCTGGCGACGGCGATGCAGGCGTGCGAGAAGCATGACGAATCCATTCCCGTGTTCCGGAAACTCATCGAACTTCAGCCGAAGGACACGACGGCGCGGTACAACCTCGCCTTGGCGCTGGGACGCGGGGGGAAGTTAGACGAGGCCGAGGATGTGTACTGGCGGTTGCTGAAGATCGATCCGGATCACATCCGGGCCCGAAGCAATCTGGCGACGATCTACCAGCACCAGGCCCGGCTCGATTCGGCCCGGAGGCAGTGGGAGAAGGTGATCGCGTTGCAGCCGGATTCGTTCTCGGCGCTCGAGGCGCTGGGGGAGGTGCTCACGGACCTGGGACGCCGGGAGGAGGCGATGGACGCCTTCGCCCGCGCCGCGGCGTTGCAGCCGAAGGTCGCCAGCGCCTGGTTGAACTATGCCGCCTCCGCCTGCACCGCCGGGGCGGCCGGGCGTGCGATTACGGCGCTGGATCGAGCGCTGAAACTCGCGCCCCACGACGCCGAAGCCTGGTCCATGCGCGGCGACATCCTCCTGGAACTGTATCGAAGGACGAAAAACGAGCAACACGCCCGGCAGGCGACGACGGCCTGGCGGAAGAGCCTGTCCCTCAATCCCGAACAACCCCCGCTCCAAAAAAAGCTGAAAACCTACAAGCGATTCGACGCCGTCCCGTAAGCCGTACGTTTCAAGGATTATAGAAACACAGCACGAGCTTTGCCCTCATTTCAATTGCGGAATGTGGATTGCGGACCTGTCCCCTAGGGATTGCGGAATGTCAAAGATCCCATTGGGGCGGATGGAAATAAAACACAAGAATTCGCACTCTTCGTCCCGGAGGGACGAGAAGCGTTTAGCCGGGGTGTGAGCGAAGCGAACCCCCGGAACCTATTCCCAAAGAAATAAAGTCCCAACGGGACGACAGCGATTTGAGAATTTCACGAAACAATCCTTTTCCTGATTCGCTGTCGTCCCTTCGGGACTTGGATTCAATGAAATTCGTGTCCGGGGGTTCGCTTCGCTCACGCCCCGGCTAAACGCTGACCAGCCCTTGCGGGCTTCAAGAGGAAGAATTATCGCTTTGGTTGAAACCACAGGCTTGGCCGTATCTTTCCTGTGGGATCCGCGATGTGGTGGAGAATCCGGTTGGAATCAGGAGTCGAATTTTTCCGTGGTGAAGAGGAAGACTTCCGCGTCGGGGAAGCGCCAGGCGTCGCGGGGGAGGCCCGCTTTGTGTTGGCAGCAGGAATTCAGGAATTGCACGGCGTCCCAGTGCTGATCTTCCGCCACTTCCGGCAGGTAACACCCCGCCTGTCCCCGGCAGACGACGTAGATGCCGTGTTCCCCGACGGTGAGATTTTCCGGATCGTCGGTTTTTTCCAGCGGGGAAAGGACGGACACCTCGATGGTCAGTTCGGGCAGTTCCTGAGGAGTGATCGGATCCATGAGGAATCGCGGATCGTGGGACGCGGAACGGGCCATTTCGACAATCATCTGCCCCAGCGGCGCGTTGGGGTGAAACGTTCCGATGCACCCGCGCAATCGTCCCCGGTTGGTGATCGTGACGAAGCAGCCTCGCGTTTCGCCCAGCAGGCCTTCGGCGACCGCGGAACACGGCAGCGGATCCCCGGTCACCATCGCCGCGACGGTTTTACGGGCCAGGGAAATCAGCGTCGCTCGGTCTTCCGTTGAAATCGTCATACCCGGTTCTCCAAGCGTGGGTTTAGAACACGTACTTCACGACACAAAAACCGCCGACCAGCAGCACGACAAATCCGACGGCCAGCCAGTTGAAATATTTGTCGATGAACGGCAGGGCCTTCGGACCGATCAGCCAGAACGCCCCGGCGACCAGGTAAAACCGCATCGCGCGTCCGATCACGCACGCCGCGGCGAACACCAGCAGGTTCATCTTGGCAAACCCGGCGGTGATCGTCAAGAGCTTAAACGGAATCGGGGTCAGGGCGGCGATGAACACGTACCACTGTCCCTGCTGATCGAACTGCTCCGCCAGCCAGTGAATTCCCTCTTCGGTCACGCCCGGAATCATCAGCGCCAGGTCGATTAAGGAAAATCCGATCACGTATCCCAGAAACGCGCCCAGGACGCTGGCGAGGGTCGTGACGGTGGCGAACCACATCGCTTTTTTGCGATTGCCCAGCGCCAACGGCGCCAGCAGCACGTCCGGAGGAACCGGAAAGAAGCTGCTTTCGGCGAAACTCAGGCAAAACAACGCCGTCGTGGAATGCTTGTGATGCGCGAAGCCCAGCACCCAGTCGTACATCCGCCGATGCACATGCCACCACGGTACGGGTTTGTGCTCGCCCATTTCCGCGCCGCAGTGTTCGCAATAGGCGGCCTCGATCGATACCGACAAGTGACATTCCGGACAACGTCGTTTTCGCATGCGATTCCTTTAGTAAGTAATTGTTCCTCATAACTGTCATCCTGAGCGGAGCGCAGCGGAGTCGAAGGACCTTACGGGTAATTGGGCGTAAGGTCCTTCGGCTCCGCTGCGCTGCGCTCAGGATGACAATTACTAGGCGTTATAGTTCTTTTTCGTCCACCTCGTAGGTTTGCCAGGTGAAATCTCTCCCCACGAATCGCCAGACGTCGTCCAGGTCGGCCTGTTCGAGTCGGCAGCGCAAGACGCCCAGGGCCATCGGACGCAGGACCATCACCGGCGCGTCGTCTTTCTCTTTCTTTTTTTTGCCTTTTTTGAGGATTTCGCGGACGGCCTGGCAGATGCGCTGCTGGGCTTCCTGGAGCGATTCCCCGCCGGGCGG
>JAFGJE010000075.1 GCA_016929245.1 Phycisphaerae bacterium | reverse complement strand
TCTGCTCGTGAGTAGACAAAGCAAGCTAACCCCCGTACTCACCAAACGGTTACAACTCAAAAATTATCTCGTTTGCGGAATCGCTGCTGGAACGGTGTCGGTTGACGCGGCGATGACATTTTTCCCGCCGCCAGCATCGCCGCTCCGCGAACCGCCGCTTCGGAACAGGGCGCGGGGAGGAATTTCACGCCCGTCGTCCGCGCGAGAATCTCCAGCCAAACCTCGCTTTTCGCCCCGCCGCCCGCGGCGACGACGACGGCGGGTTTCGTATCACCACAAAGTGATTCGATTAATTGATTCGTCGTGCCGGCTGTCGATTCCAGAATCGCCCGAACAAAATGGCCGTGCGTGTACGACGGTGCAACACCGCGAAAACCCGGTCGATCAGGAATCGGTTTTAGGGTGCCGTGGTTCGCGGAGCGCAGCGAAGCAACCACGCGATTCGTGGAACGCGGTTGCTTCGCTGCGCTCCGCGAACCACGGCACCCTTGATATAGATCAGAATCAAAGAATAATCCTTCACATCCCGGCGACACCTTCCCCGCCAGATCGGAGAGTTCCTCGAAACTCTTTTCCGGCGCGAATGTGTTTCGATACCATTCCAGCACGGCAGCGCCGTTTTCGTCGAAGGCGAGTTGATAATAGTGTCCCGCCTGAACCGCCGGACCCATGATGCAGTCCGGTTTCGGCGCGTAATTACTCCGCCGCGCCAGGCACGCCAATACCGTTCCCAGTGAAATACTCACCTCCGCGACGCTTCCCACCCCCGCGCCCAATGCCGCCACGTGGTGATCCAGACTGCCGACGGTGACATTCGCCCCGGCGGGCAAACCAAACCGTTCGACTCCCTCTTTCGTCGTCTCCCCGACGCGCGTACCGGGCGGAAGCGGGATCGATAACTGCTCCCGCGTCAATCCCGCCGCCCGTACCGCCGCGTCCCACCAATCCAGTTCGGGCAGGTTCAATAATCCCAGCAGCGCCGCCGTTCCCGCGTCGCCGACGCGTCGACCCGTCAGGCGGAAGGTCAGGTAATCCGAGATCGTCATCACCCGTCGCACGCGCCGCCAGAGTTCCGGCTGTCGCGTCTGAAACCATCGCAGCTTCATTACCGCCAATTCCACGCCGACGGGAATCCCCAATCCCGTGGTCCGGAGAAATTCGGGTTGAGACTGGAATTCCGCGACGGCGGGATCCGGCGGACTCGCTCGCCGGTCCGTCCAGAGGATCAGCGGCGTTAGCGGCTGATCGTCCTTGTCCAGCAGGACAAAGGTGTTCGCCTGGGAAGCATACGACACACCTCGAATATCGCCGGTAGAGCATTCCGCTTGCACAAGCGCCTTGGAGAGTCCTTCCTGCAGGGACGCCCAGAAATCCTCAACGGTGATTTCCCGTCGTTGGTCTTCCGTCGAGCGAACCGGCGCGGCGACTTTCCCCAGGCCCAGCAGTCGGCCGGCTTCGTCAAACAGGCCGAGTTTGAAATAACTCGTGCCCAGATCGATTCCCAGAAAAACGTCCACCGAATTACTCCCGCGGGTGTTGAAGCAGTTGGTCGGTTTTTTCCACGAACAGGTCGCCGCTTTCGGGCGCGAACAGGGCGTTGGAGGCTTCGTATCCGCCCTCGGCGGCCGCTTCGGGCGTGACGATGTATCCCTGCAACTCGCCGTTGGCGAGCGAGATCACGAACGTATCGGCGTGTTTGGTCTTCACCGCCAGCGCGTATTCCACGAACACTTCCCCCTGCCAACCCGCGAACGACCACGGGCCGACCCGGAGCACCAGAACCTCCGCCGGCATGCAGGCGGAGGCGACGGCTTGCAGGCGCCCTTGCGCTTCGGCGCGGGCGAGGGTGAGGGTTTCCTCCGCGCCGTACCAGTCGCACTCTGCCGTCCGCACCTCCGCGCGCGGCGCGTCGGTGTTCCGCAACTGCTCCAGCCGTTCGACGGCGGCGCGGACATTCCGCTCCGCCTCCTCGACCGGCGGGAAAGGCCGACGGGGCAGCTCGATAAAATCCTGACACGCGTGAATCGGCGATTCGGAAATGTAAGAAATGTCGCGGATCGCTTCGGCGACGGATGTCCCCAGCGCCTCGCCGAGTCGCCGGGCTTCGTCGAACGTGTTGGCTGTCACGACGCGACGCGGACTCTGGTTGCCGGCCGGGCCGGTGTGATGCAACACGGGACAGTTTTCCCCCACGACGTTGTTTTGAAGATATTGTCGCGCCAGGCCCGGGAAATCTCCGCTGATCCGCGTGGAATCCTCGTGCAGCACCGTCGGGTGCATGCTGCAAACGAGCATCAGCGCGATCATCGTCTTGTCGTCGCGCTTGCGCACGGCCAGGACGGGTACCTGCGGATCGCTAGGCCCGTTTGGGTCGCGCCGGTTCGTGCCCGTGGCGCCGCCGTCCGCATAGCCGAGTCCCACCTCCGCCGGCTGGGCGGATTGATACGCCTGGACGCCCGCTTCAACGATGCCGTCCTCGAAGAATCGGAGATAGTCCGCGTCGGCCTTCGGTACGACCGGGTCGCCCTCGTTGGAGATGTAATCGACGGTGATCGGCCCGGAATGCGTGTGCGTGACACTGACGAGGATGTGATCGGCGGGGATGTTCGTCGCTTCGGCGACGCGCTTTCTCGCGCGGGCGGCCAGGTCCTTGGAAATCAGCAGGATATCGTTGGCGATGAACATCACGCCGTTTGATCCGTCCGTAAGATACAACGCGGAACTCATCAGCGGATCGTGCACGCCCGTGCTGTAGCGCTTCACGTGCGGATAGCCGTGAAGAAACAGGCTCGTTTTCGGTGTGATATCGACAGCCGCCGCGCCGGCTTGGAGTTGATTATTCATTTTCAACCTTATACCTGTCATCTCCTTAGGAGCCCCTAGGGCCTGAGCGGAGCGCCGCGGAGTCGAAGGACCTCACGCGCAGCTACCCGTAAGGTCCTTCGACTTCGCTCGAAGACTCGCTGTGCTCAGGATGACAATCCATTTTTTCTATGAAAAGTTAATATCCTTTATCCCAATCCACTTCAATCTTCCGCGCGATGGTCTCGGACACCCAGACGTCCGACGGCGCGAGTTGGATGATCGAATCCGGCACGAGCGGCGTGACCGGTCCGAACAGCGCGTGCCTGGCGATCAACCGCTGCCACGAGGTAGCCGTTCCATGCACGCCGATCGCGTATCCGCCGACGCGATGCTTCGCTTCGAGGAACTGCGCCGGGCCGATGGTGGCTGCCCTGGGGGGCACCGCGGCGATGTCGCCGCTGGCGCCCAGGCTGCCGTGCAGCGAATTCTGCGCCAGGGTAAAGGGGCTGAGCGTCACGAGGCTCGGTCCCATCCGCTTGAATTCTTCCAGGTCCTTGGGCACTTCCGGCGCGTCGGGTTCCACGAAGGCGAGGTGTCCCGTCCAGCCGGGCCCGGAATAGCAGATGTCCGCGCCGCCCAGGTCGGTGATCCTCTTTCCGTAGTCCTTGAAGTTTTCGTTGGTCAGACCGACCATCTGCGATTCCGGCGGGCGAAGGGCCGGGTCGAGTTCGTTGTAGAAATATTTCTTCAGCGCGTGGGTGAAGCCGTAAGGCCAGCTTTCCGGGGCGATTTCGCCTTTCTCGTTGGCGTATTCGTCCATGTTGAACGTGTACAGATTGCGACAGTCGATACGGCAGGCGTTGATGAGTTGCGCCACCCGCTTGTAGAAAGGCCAGGGTTGCGGCAGGATCATCACGAGTTTTCGCCCGGCGACCATCGCGTCGCGAATCCTGCCGAAGATGTCGAAGAAGTACATCATGCCGACTTCGGCGTCCTGAATGATCCGCACGTTCAGGTTCGGATTCGGATGGTTCAGAAAATCCTCGCGCATGATGTCGCGCATCTTTTCAATCACGGCCTTGTCACGAAACGGCACGTGGAGAGAAGGTTCGTATCGAAAATCGTTTGTCTCAAACGTCGCCATTCAAATGTCCTTTCCGGATTTGTTATTTGACCACAGAGACACAGAGAACTCAGAGAAGGTTTTAAAACTTCCAAGTGAACTCCGAGATTCCGTGTCGGATGTTATTAAAAATATGTGAAATTCATGTAATTCGTGGACACATTTATTCGTCCGCGGCGAAGATCAATTCGCCGCCGACGAAGGTTTTCCGCACGCGCAATTCCTCGTCCAGCAGCACCAGGTCCGCGTCATACCCTTCGGCGACGGCGCCTTTGGTGTCCGCCAAACCCAGGACGGCCGCGGGATTTGTACTCACCATGCGCAACGCCTGATCCGGCGAAACGTCGAGCAACTTCACCGCGTTACGGGCCGCCTGATCGAGCGTCAATCCGCTGCCGCACAGCGCGCCGTTGGAGACCAAACGTGCCGGTGCGCCCGGATACGCGAATTCGACGTCCCTGTTATCGAACGTATGCCGACCCGGCGGTAAACCCGCGCCGATATTCGCGTCGGTCACAAGGCAGACGTTTTTCGTGCCCTTGCAAGCCAAAGCCATCCGTACGGCGACGGGATCCACGTGCACGCCGTCCAGGATGAAATCCACGCTGACGCGGTCGTCCGCGAGAATCGCCTCCACCGCGCCGCAAGGTCTGACGCCCGGATCGGTTTCCGGGGGAATGGGGAACACGTCGTAAAAATGCGTCGCGTGCCTCGCCCCGGCCTGGATGGCTGCCCGCGTCTGCTCGACCGTCGCGCGGGTGTGCGTGATGAACGCGGGGACTCCGCCGGCGGTCATGATCGCCAGCAGATCGCGGATTCCTTCCACTTCCGGGGAGATGCTGAAGACGGCGGGATATTCGCCGGCCGCTTCGATCAGCGCCCGCGCTCGCTTCTCGTCGGCGTCGCGGAGGGCGTCGGGCGGCAGCGCGCCCGTCAACGCGAGGAACGGTCCTTCCAGGTGAAATCCCAGAATCCGCGCGCCGGTGGTTTGGGTTCTCGCCAGCGTCGAAAGGAACTCCGCGTCCCGCCCCGCCGGCTTGGGCGCGACCGTCGGCAGGAAGCCCGTCACACCGTAGGCGGGGAGCGTTTCGCGCATCCCCGCGAGATCCCCGGGGCCTCGATCCACCAGAAATTCCCGCAGGCCGTGGATATGCAGATCGATGAAACCCGGCGAAAGGTACATCCCCTTCGCGTCGATCACGAAAGTATCATCGTCGGCTTGGGGTTCCGCCGTCGGACCGACACGGGCGATCTTGCCGCCTTCGATTTTCACGGAGAGATTCTCGCCCAACCCGTCGGGCAAAACGACGCGCGCGTTTTGAAGGATCGTGCAGGCCATGGAAATCCTATTGTATCTTTTTTACCGACAAGAAATATTCATCAAAATCAGGATATTGGGGTGCCGTGGTTCGCGTAGCGCAGCGAAGCAACCACGTTCCACGGATAGCGTGGTTGCTTCGCTGCGCTACGCGAACCACGGCACCCATAAATAATATTGACATTGATGTTAATTTATGTTAGTTTTATATCATACTTCACAATAATTATCAAACAGAATTCATGCCGCAAAACGCGAATATCACGATTTCCCAGCGACGAGCGGAGATTCAGAAGCTGTTTCGGCGGAACGAGTCGATGTCCATCGCGCAGCTGGCGAAGAAACTCTCCGTCAGCGAGATGACCGTCCGGCGCGACCTGGATTGGCTGGAGCGCAAAGGCAGGGTGCGGCGCACGCACGGCGGGGCGATCACGACGGAGCGGATGACGTTTGAGTTCGACTTCGTCGCCCGTCGGCAAGCCAACCGCGCCGCCAAGCAGGCGATCGCCCGTCGGGCGGTGAAGCTCGTTTCGCCGGGGGATAAGCTGATCCTCGATGCGGGCACGACCACGCTCGAACTGGCGCACCTGCTGAAGGATTTCGAGAACCTGACGGTCATCACGCCGTCGCTGGCGGTCGCGTCGGAGTTGCAGTATTCGCCCGGTGTTCAGACGGTCTTGCTGGGCGGGGTGATCCGAAAGGGCAGCCCGGATTTGAACGGCTTGGTGACCGAAACGGTGCTCGACATGTTCATGGCTGACATCGCGTTCCAGGGCGCCGACGGGATCGGGGACGACGGCGCGTTGTACACAGCCGACATGCACATGGCGAAGGTGGATCAGAAAATCCGCAGCCGGGCAAGGCGGACGTACGTGCTGGCGGACAGCACGAAACTCGGCCGACCGGCGCTGACGCGCCATGGATTCCTCCAGCAGGTCGACGCGCTGATTACCGACGAGAATCTCCCGCCCCGGCGGAAGAAACACCTCCGCCGCCTCGGCGCGGAAGTGATCCTCGCGCCGGTGAAAACATGAAATACCCGTAGGGCGTGCAACTCGTTGCACGCGCAAAAACAATCCAATCGCGTGCAACAAGTTGCACGCCCTACTTTGGAGCAAAAACAATGACACTAGTTAGCGAAACGTCTTGGGCGCATCTGGATATAAATGAAGTTCCGGACATCAAAGTCGCCCCGCCGGGCCCGAAGTCCCGGGCGATGCACGATCGCTGCACGAAATATTTCAAAGGCTTGAGCGGGCAGGTGAAGCTGTTTCCCGTCGTGTTCGATTACGGCAAAGGCTGTGAGCTGGTCGACATCGACGGCAACCGTTACATCGATTTTTCCAGCGGAATCTACGTCACGACGCTGGGTCACTGTCACCCGAAGATTTCCCAAGCCGTCGCCACGCACGCTCACCGGCTGATGAACTGTCACGACTTCACGACGGAGATTAAAACGCGACTGGTCGAGAAGCTCGCGGAAGTTCTGCCCGGCGACCTGACGGGATTCCAGTTTTACGATTCCGGAACGACGGCTGTCGAAGCGGGCTTGCGCGTCATGCGGGCCGCGAGCAACGGTAAGCAGGAAATGGTCTCCTGCTTCTACGACTATCACGGAAAGACCTACGGCGGGGTGTCGCTGGGACACGTTCGCTCCCACGTCTACGGGCCCACGCGCGCCCCGGGCTTCCACATGGTGCCGCGCCCGGACACCTACAGGCCGATGTGGACGAAATCCGACGGTTCGATCGACACCGACAAGTACATCGAGTTCTACGCCCAGTATCTCGACAAAGCGACCGTGCACAACGTCGCGGGGTTTGTGCTCGAGCCCATCCAGGGTTGGGGCGGGTCGGTCATGCCGCCGGACGATTTCTTCCCGAAACTCCGCGCGTTCTGCGACGAGAACGATCTGCTCCTGATGGCCGACGAGGTGCTGACCAGTTGGGCGCGGACCGGCAAGTGGCTGTGCATGGAACACTGGGACGTCGTTCCGGATATCGTCTCGATCGGTAAAGGCTTCGGCAACGGTTTTCCCGTCACGTGCGTCGCCGTCCGAGAACCGTACAAGGAGAGCTTCGAGAGCATCAGCGCCTCGAGCAGCTACGGCGGCAATCCGATGGCCTGTGCGGCTGCCCTTGCCAGCATCGAAGTGATCGAGGAGGAAAATCTCCTGGAGCGTTCCACGCGCCTGGGCGAACTGGCGATGAAGCGCATGGCGAAAATGAAGGAAGAACACGCCATCGTCGGCGACGTTCGCGCGAAAGGCTGCCTGATGGGCATCGAACTGGTGAAGGACAAGTCCACCAAGGAACCGTTCGACGAAGCGGGCAAACGGGTGTATCAAAAAGCCTTCGCCAAAGGTTTGGCGTGGATTCCCGCCGGACACATCCTGCGCATGAGTCCGCCGGTCGTCATGGAAGACGAAGTGCTCTTAAAAGGCCTGGACATGATCGACGAAGCCATCGGCGAGACGGAAAAGGAATTGTGCTAAAGGTTGATTGTCATCCTGAGCGGAGCGCAGCGGAGTCGAAGGACCTTACGCCTAACTACCCGTGAGGTCCTTCGACTCCGCTGCGCTCCGCTCAGGATGACAGCGAATATTTTGGAGAAACGTTATATGAAAACCATACGTTTCGGAATCATCGGCGGGGGTTTGATGGGGCGGGAGTTCGCCAGCGCCGCGGCCCGCTGGTGCCACCTGCCGAAAATGGACGTTCGCCCGGAAATCGTCGCCGTCTGCGACAAGAATCCCGCGCTGTTCGAGTGGTATCAGAATCATTTCCCCTCGGTGAAGCAGACGACGGACGATTACCGGGCGCTGCTGGCGAATGAAAACGTCGACGCCGTCTACATCGCCGTGCCGCACAATCTGCACCGGGAAGTCTACTGCGCCGCCATCGATGCCGGCAAACATCTCATGGGCGAAAAGCCGTTCGGCATCGACCTGCCCGCCAACGAAACGATCCTCGCGACGGCGGCGAGGCATAAAGACGTGTTCGTCCGCTGCTGCTCGCAGATGCCCTTCCTGCCCGGCGTGCAGCATATCGGGAAAATTATCGAATCGGGCGAACTGGGGCAGGTGATCGAAGTGGAAACCGGATTCCTGCATTCCAGCGACATGAACGCCGATAAGCCGATCAACTGGAAGCGCATGGTCGAAATCAACGGCCGCTACGGCGTGCTGGGCGATCTGGGCATGCACGCCTGCCACGTGCCGTTTCGCGCCGGGTGGCGGCCGCGAAACGTCCGGGCGATTTTGAGTAACATCGTGAAGCAGCGCCCCGACGGCAAGGGCAAGCTCGTGCCGTGCGAAACGTGGGACAACGGCACGCTGCTGTGCGAAACGCTCGATCCCGCGACAGGCGAAACGTTCCCCTGGACCTTCAAAGCGTTCCGCATCGCGCCGGGCGAGAAGAACACGTGGTACGTGAAGATTCTCGGCACGAAAACGTCCGTCCGCTGGAGCACGAAGAATCCGAAGCGGCTGGAGGTGCTCCGCTACGACGGCGGGGAACAAACCTGGGGCCGGATCGACGTGGGCGTGGATACCGCGTTCGAGAGCATCACGGGCGGAATCTTCGAGCTGGGTTTCTCCGACGCCGTGCAACAGATGTGGGCGGGATATGTATACGAGCTCGTGCACGGTCAACCGAAGTCCAAATTCGCCGGCTGCGTCACACCCGCCGAAGCGAACCTGAGTCACAAGCTCTTCACGGCGGCGCTGGAGTCGAATGAAAACCATTCGACAGTGAACCTGTAATTACATTTCGGGTGCCGTGGTTCGCGGAGCGCAGCGGAGCAACCACGTTGCTCGACGTTCTTATTGAAAAAAACAGCGCCGAGCGGCAAGCCGATGCGAGTATCGGCTTGCCGCTCGGCGCTGTTGGATAACCGACCAGACGTTCGTCGGGAAATCGGATTGCTAAAGCAACCGTCGATATCCTTCCGGTAGCGGTTCGGTTGGATCGGGTGGTGGAATCAATTCGGCGCTTTGGTCGGGTTCGATGGGAAGTGGTTGGTCGGTGAGTTGTCCCGCCAGTGTTCGCATGATGCACTTCCGACGGGGTCGGGGAAAAGATTCACCCATCCGCCGCCAGATGTTCGCCAACGGTTCGTGCAGAACATTTCCGAATGACAGCGGCGTTAAGTCGCAGGGACAGACGTTCCCCGCGGCGTCGATGAACAGATGATGATATCCCGCGCCGCAGCCGAACATCTCGGTCGATTCCAAATACGCGAACGAAGCGACGGCGGGCGGTTTGGGACGACGGGACCAACTGGTTTTTTCGCGGTTGTGACGAATGTGAAATTCCGCCAGCGCGGCGTACTCTTCGTCGGAGAGCATGAATTCCGAACAGCCGACTTTCCCGCCGGTGGCGACGGGCGCCAGGAGGCGAAATTCCCCCACGTGCCACTCTCGGGCCATCTCGTACATGCGTTCCAGTTCACCGCTGTGGATTCGTTCTTTTGTCCCGATGGTCGAAAGAGCGGTGAACAATCCCTCCTGTTGGCAGGCGGCGATGGCGATGCTCGCCGACGCGAAGGAATCGCCTTCCCCCGCGCGAATCGTGTTGTGCTCCCGCGGATCGGAGGATTCCACACCGACCGTCACACAGCCGAGTCCTGCTTCCCGAAATGCACGGGCTTCGGTGGTCGCCAGGTTGTATCCGGTGGTGAATAAGATCGTCGCCATGTCGCGCCCGGCCGCGCGAATCAACTCCGCCAGGTCGTCGCGCAGCATCGGTTCCCCGCCGGTGAAACCCACCGTGCACGCGCCGAGCTCCTGAAGCTGCTCGATCACCGACAGCCATTGTTCGGTGGTCAGTTCTTCCCCGCTTCGCCCAGCCAGGCTGCAATGGCTGCAATGGTACGGGCAACGCGACGTGACGGCCAGGTACGCGTTATACGGAACGCGCTTTCGTTTGATCACCGCGCGACGAAAGCGGTCAAACGCCGGCGAGGGAAACGGTGGGAAAAACGAATTAACGCGCGTCCGGCCGTTAAAACGAATCGGACGCTCGTTCCGCATTCGCTTCGCGAGAAACAATAAATGTCCCATCGGCACGCGCCCGACGAACCCGGCGAACATGCGCGGAAGATCAAACATGCCGTTTCGCTTCCTCGATCATCGCCACGACATTCTCGACGGGAATATCCGCCTGGAGCGTGTGCGAACCGGCGAGGATGTAGCCGCCGTCGCGCCCGACGACGTCGATCATCCGTCGCGTGTGGCGGCGCACTTCCTCCGTCGAAGCGTGCGGTAGAAATTCCTGGATGTCGATACCGCCGTGGAAGCAGAGCTTTTCGCCGAACTGTTCCTTTAAGGCGAAGGGATCCATGTTGGTCGCCTTCGCCTGCACCGGCGTGAGGATGTCCACGCCGATTTCGATCAGGTCCGGCAGGATCGCGTGCACCGATCCGCAGGAGTGATATCGCACCTTGCAGCCGAAGCCGTGAATCAGGTCGCAGAATTTCGCCATCCGGGGTTTGATGAGTTCCCGCCACATCGTCGGTGAAACGAACAGCGCCTGTTGCGACGCGACGTCGTCGTTGTACTCGAAGAACACCATTCGCCCGTCGGCGGCCTCTAAGGTGCGACGGGTTTTTTCCAGCAGGAACGCGGCGATTCGGTCCATCAGGCCACACGCCAGTTCCGGAGCAAGGGCGAGGTCGGTCAGAAAGGCGTCCATGCCGCGCATGAAATGGGCGATCTCGAAAAACCCGCGGCTGTGCCCCCACGCGGCGCGGTCGCCTAGCGATTGAATTTCCTCGGCAATGTGAGAGTAGTCCCAGTCGGCAGCGTTGGGCCAATCGAAGGCGTCCAGGTCGGCAGGCGAGGCGCATTGCTTCAGCGGCGGCTGACCCGCCAGTTCCATGTACGTTTGAAATTCCGTTTTCGCCTGACGGAACGGAACGCGCCAGATATCCGCGTACCACCCTTCCGGTGTCACTTCAATCGTCGGATCGGCGTAGCAAAGCGGCGAGGCGGCGGGGTACGTCGGCATGACAAGTTGCAGATCCTGGCCGACCCAATCCCACAATCCTTTCTCGTCCAATCCCAGATGATCCCGAAGGGCGTGTTGCAACTCGGCCGCCATTCCCAGATCCATCGGAACGCGATCCGGCTGACAGTGTTCGACGGCTGCCAGCACGCGCTGACGTGGTGTCATCATTTCCTGTTTCCTTTTCTCGGCGGCATACCGCATGGAAAATCGGAAACATTCAACGTAAGCATTTCCCCGGGGAAATCAAGAGGTGTTTCTATTTCGTCACGACATACACCGGCGACCGCGGCTGGAGGGTGATCTTGCCCTGATCGTTGATGGGAATCGCCCGTCCCATGACGTCGTGGACTTGTACGCGCGGCTGATCGGGAATGATCGTGCGGGGATCGACGGCGAGTGAATCTTCGACTGCCCACAGCACCGCGACCTTGCCTTTGGGGACGTTGAATATAGTTCCCGCGACGTTTTCCAGGTTCGCTTTCACGGAGGAACCAAGCTCCACACCGTCGAGCAGTTTCGTCAGAACCGCGTAGGCGACGTAGGCGGCTTTGGGTTCCAGATTCTCTTCCAGCAGGCCGTATTTGAATTCCGGATGATCCCACGCGAGGAACCAGAAGTACTTATCGATCCCCAAATGGAAGCAGGTCGTCGCGCCGCGAACCAGGTACTCGGCCTGCTGCTTCTGCTGGAACATGTCCTTCGGGGCCGCCGAGATGCCGTTTTCCGTGACCCATACGGGCTTGGTCTGCTTGAACTGCTCGTAGATGGCCATGAACTGCGGAACGATATCGTCCGTCTTCCATTGATACGGGTAGAAGTGGAAGTTGAACACGTCCGTAACATTCGCCGCTTTCGCCTCCAGGGTTTTTTTCTGCATATCCTGGGCCATGAATTTGCATCCCCACTGTCCGACATACGCGCAACAGGCCAAGCCGGATTGCACCACCACCGCGTCGGGATTCGCCTTTTTCACCGTCTCGTGGAATTGTTTGGTGAAAGCGATCCATTCATTCAGATTTTGAGGCTCGTTCCACACCTCGAAGTATTTCAGCTTCCCTTTGAAGTGCGTGACGTAATTTTCGATGGATTGCAATGTCCGGGGATAGTTCCAGTAGGCGATTTCGCCTTTGTCGCGCGACGGCCAGGGATTCCCGTAGTCGCATTGCTCAAAAAAGGACAACATGCTCATCTTGCGTTCCTTGACCAGGTCAACGAACTGACTCTTGGCGGACCAGTCGTAGACGTCCGGATTTTCCCGCTTCAGGTGCACCTCCGTGCTGCAGCGGATCCAGCCGACTCCGGCCTGGTTCAGCGCGTCCAGGCGCTTGGCCGCGCGATCCACTTCTCTGTCCACACAGGCGTAATGCACACCGAAGGGCGAGTCTTCGGATTTCACCGTCCGCCCTGCCGGGGGAATCACGGCGAAGCTGTACAACACTCTGCCGTCCACTTCCGTGATCCAGTAGATGCCCGACGGCAGTTTGCCCAGGTTCACCGGCAGACGCTTGCCGCGCTCGGTCACCGGAATGGTTTCGACGGTCTTACCGTCGAAGTTCACGACGCGGATCGCGCCGACTTCCTCTTTTCCCTCCACGCCGAACGTCACGTCCTGTTCCGTGGTGAAGACGTATCCGCACGGGCCGTCGAAGAAACATTCGTACGCGCCGGCGGGGGTGATCGCGGATAGCAGGACAAGGACTACCCCAAACCATTCTCGTGTAACAACGCTTTGTAATACACTTCGCATCATGGATTTCATACTCCCTGGGTATTGTTGTGTCACAAACAGGTGTTTCAGCAGCGCCGAGCGGCAAGCCGGCGCTGAGATCGGTTGTTTTTGTTTATCTTCGTTGGAACGACGCGGATGACATCATCCACGTCCGCGGAATATGTTTTGGGAAATCAAAATCCCGGCATTCGATACCAGTCGTCCCAACAATCCCAGATGTTGGGGAGGTAGGGTTCGTAGATGACGACTCTCCCGGAAGGCGTCAGCGTCGGGTACGCGTTCTGCGCAGTGTGGCCGTCCATGCAGCGGATATAACAGTATTCCTGTCCCTTCCCCGCCATTTCCTCCGCGAAAACCCGGGCGTAATCAAAGCTGGCCGAAGTGTTTCCCGAACCCCAGACGGCCAGTTGCGTCAACCAGTTCCAATACGAATTCGGAACGGAATGATCCCCCCAATCTTCCGAGAAGGGATACGCCATTCGGGAATCTCCCTCCGCCGGCGGTTTCAAACCTTCGTGGGGATCCACGGGACAGAGAAAAATATTCGTGTTATCGATGTAGTCCATCGCCCAGGACATGATGATCGGGACGTATTCGTAGTCCTGCTGGTACATTCCCGCCACGATACCGATGTTGTGAAGATTGGCCATGCACGCGGCCTGCTGCGTCAGCAGCTTTGCCTTGGTCAGACTCGGTAAAAGAATCGACACCAGCAGCGAGATGATCGCGATGACGACCAACAGTTCGATGAGGGTAAACGCGCTTTTTCCGCGCTGTCCGCTTTGTGGAAAAGCGTATCTTTTTAGTGACTTCGTGAAGGATGCGTTTTTCCGAACACCGCCGAACGGCAAGCCGATTCTGATACCGGCTTGCCGTTCGGCGGTGTTGGTACGTACAGAGGAATGATTCATCAGGGAATGCCGATCGCTAAACAAGGACGAAGCATACCCGAGGCGTCCTGGATTTACCTGACCGAGCGGGTGCTCCGCCAAGCGGTGATGTGATGAGCGTCGCCTCATGGTTTTCACACGTTCGTTCTCGCCGGGCCGGTGCTTTTTCTAACGATCAGTCGGCCGTTCAATCGCTCCCGGTCGCTTTGTCGCAACAATGGATCCAGGGCGCGACACAGGCGATGCACCTGCCTCGCGCCCTCGTAGCCGATTTCGACGTAGGGAATACGAATTGTCGTCAGGCTGGGACAGGTGTAAGCGGTATCGGGAAAATCGTCGAATCCCACGACGGAGATCATTTCCGGCACGCGGATGTCGTTTTCAAACAGCCACGCCAGCGCGCCCCGCGCGGCGCCTTCGGACATCGCCAACACCGCCGTCGTGTCGGGCGCCTCTTGCCGCAGCGTTTGCATACCCCGCCGGCTGAATTCCATGTCCCCGTGATCGGTCTTCGGATTCGCGGAAACGACCCGTCGATCCTCGATCTCGATTCCGTGCGCCTCCAGCGCGAGTCGATAACCGCGAAATCGCGACTGGTGGGCGGTCGAATGCGGCGCGTTGTTGAGAATCCCGATCGTTCGATGTCCCAGGGACAGCAGGTGTTCGGCCGCCTGTTGGGCGAGGGATTCGTTGTCGATGTTCAACAGCCGGGCGGCGCGTCCGCCGTCGTCGTTGAGCAGGCAGTAGTACGGGAATCCCTGTTCGTCCATCGGATCGAAATACAGGCTGTCCTCGTTCGCGCGGAGCACGATCGCGCCGTCGGCGCCGCGGCGGCGAAGTTCGCGCACCACGTCCTGCCGATTAAGGTCGTTCACGTGCGTGGAGTACAGGCTCATCTCCAGTTCCTCGTGGTTGCAATACAGGGCAATCCCTTCGAGGCACCGGGAAAGATACGGGTCGAAGTCCAGCGGGTGTCCGTCAATCTGCTGAATCAGCACACAGAGATTCATCGCGCGGTTTCGCATGACGCGGGGACGGTAGTTGTATTTGGCGGCGATCTGCTGGACCTTCGCGCGAACCGAAGCGCTGGCGGCGGGGTGGTGGTTCAGCGCGCGGGAGACCGTCGCCGGAGAGACGCCCAGTTCCCGGCTGATCGTGTAGATGGACGGCTTTTTGGATTTCGTTTTCCGAGCGGAGGCCATTATACGTCCCTGATACGTTCCAGAAATTGTTCCATAATGTTTCAATTCAGTATAGTTCCAAACCATGATTCTGTCAAGAAGGATACGAGAAAAGAAAAGAATTTCACTCCGAAGGGAAATGCGCCTGATGAATGACTTAAATATATCTTATTGTAAATTAATGATTTGCGAAGACATATGTTGCTCCCTAAACAAACCATCCTGTGGATGTGGTTTTGATGTGGAAAAATTACGGTGCTTCGGGGGCGGGGGGTTGGGGTTGGGATTGGGATTTCAGCGCGACGGCGGCCCCGGCGACGATTAAGACGCCGGCGAGGTAGAACGTGTGCGCGGGGATTTCACCGCGCCAGAAAAACGCCATCACCCCCGCGAAAACGAATTGCCCGAGATTCGTCAGGCTGACGATCTGCCCGCGCATGTGCTTCATCGAGTAATTCAGAATCGAATGGCCCAGGATCGTCGGCACGAGGATCAATCCCAGCGTCATCAGGCCGTCGAAGCCGGCTTTCATTCCCGGTGGTGTTTCGAGGATCAACCCGGCGATCAGGCAAAGCACACCGCCCAGGAGATACAGCGGCACGAGGTACAGCCAGATGCTCGCGGCGTGGCGATTGCGCCGACCCAGCGCGAGATAGACCGCGAAAAACAGCATCGAGCCGAAGCAGACGACGTCGCCCAGGAGGTGTTCCGGGCGGATGTGGAAATCGCTGAATCCCAGTGCAGCCAAACCCGCGATCGCCAGACCCGTACCGAGAAACTCCCCGCGCGTGAGGCGCTCGCGGAGCAGGGCGAAGAGAATAAACGGCATGACGACGGGAACCATGTTCACGATCAGCGCGGAGTTGGCAGCCGGGGTGAGCCGAGCGCCGATAATCCACGAAATAAAATGCACCGCCAGCAGCACGCCCGGCAGGATCGTCCGGCGAAGCTCCCGCCGAAGAAAGCGTCGTCTTTCCGGCGAATCAAGTTCCCCGGTGTGCCGACGATAATCCCGCACGAACAGCGGCAGCAGCAACACCCCCGCTCCCAGCAGGCGATACGCGCTGAGCAGCACCGGCGGGACGGTGCAGGCCTTGATCATAATCACCGCCGTCGCGCAGCAATACACCCCAAACACCAAAAGCAAAACACGCCAGATCATGATCGGGGGATTGTAAGAAAAATATCCTCCAATGTCGACATTTCTCATAATAGGGTCTAAAATTAAATTGGCGTAAAATATTTTACTTGATTATGCAGGAATTCTGCGCAAAATGCCGATTTATTCAAGAGAGGTGTGAAAATGCTAGTCGAATTTCGGGTGAAAAATTTCAGATCCATCAAGGATGAACAAGTCCTGAGCATGGTGGCATCAGGCGACAAGTCCTTGCTGCAAAACTGCATCGAAACCAAAGGTATGCGCCTGCTGAAAGGAGCAGCCGTCTACGGACCAAACGCGGCAGGGAAGAGTAATCTTGTTAGAGCATTGAAAACCATGCGTCAAATAGTTGTTTATTCTACGGATAATAAACCTGGGGATTCTATCAGAATATCTTCCTTTGCTTTTGATTCGGAAATACATAAGGAACCGACAGAATTCGAAGTAACCTTTATTTACAGAAAAATGAAATATCAATATGGCTTTTCAATTCTCAATGGAAAAGTTCATGAGGAATGGCTGTTTGCCTTTCCTTCAACATCAGCACAGAAATGGTTTGAGAGAACTTCGACAAATAAAAAAGAACCATATACATTTGGTGCCAATCTTAAAGGGCGAAAAAAACAAATTGAGGATAGCACAAAAAATAACACCCTATTTCTTTCAATGGCAGCTCAGCTAAACCATGAACAACTAACGCCTATTTTCAATTGGTTTGAGGAATCATTTCGTGTGATTCCACCAAGTTCTAAGTTCTATCCAATAACTGCAGCCACCCTTGATGAATATAAAGATGAAAGTAAAATTGAAAAGTGGGTATTGAATTTTCTTCGTGGTGCCGACTTAGGCATTTCTGGATTGAAGGTAAAAAAAATACCTTTTGAAGAAGCTTTAAAAGAAATGCCTGAGGAACTTCGAAATAAATTAGGAGATAAGTATGGAGTAATTCCTAAATTTGATATTGATTTTATCCATGAAATTCCGGGAATAGAAAAGCCTGTATCAATGAAGATAATGGATGAATCTGATGGGACACGACGACTTTTTGAGTTGTCTGTTCCATGCCTGATGGCAAGAGATATGGGTTATACATTGATAATGGATGAAGTTGAAGCAAGTTTGCATCCATTGTTGATACGAAATCTTGTGAAATATTTCATGGATAAGGAAAATTCAAAAGGAGCACAATTAATATTTACAACACATAATACAACATTACTCGATCCAGAATTGCTTCGAAGAGATCAGGTATGGTTTTGCGAACGTGATGAAGCATTGGCGACGCATTTGTATTCATTGTGGGATTATCGGCCTCGTAAGGGAGAATCTCTTGAGAAGGGATATCTGGCTGGACGATATGGAGCAATTCCTATCTTGAAGGCTTTTGGAGAAAAAGAATGAATAGAAAGAGGGGAAGAAACGCCCGATCAACGGATGCTCGTATTTCCAGGCAGATTCCTCCCAAAGAATCCGTTTTGATCGTTTGCGAAGGGGAAAAGACGGAGCCGCAGTATTTTACGCTGTTCGGGGAAAAGGAAGGATTGATCGGGAGACGTTCTTTTGTTGAAGTCGAAGTTGTCGGGAAGAAATGCGGCAGCGCCCCCATCAGTGTGGTTAATTTTGCGCTTGCGCACCGGGAGGAACGAGCGAAAATTGCACGTACGAGTCAGATCATATGTGAATATGATCGAATTTATGACACTGTAGCAACGTTACAGGGAACATGTTATCCAGCCCTTGCATAATGGAGCGTTTTGGTCGTTTGCCATCGGCCTTGCG
>JAFGJE010000074.1 GCA_016929245.1 Phycisphaerae bacterium | reverse complement strand
TACTAAAAGCCGTGGATATCATTGGACATAAATCCTGACAAACTATTTGTGGGTAAAGGTGAGGCGTTGAGAGAGGAATCCCGTTTCGGGTATAATTTTCCAAGGGTGCCGTGGTTCGCGCAGCGAAGCGTAGCAACCACGTGATTCAAGGAACGTGGTTGCTACGTCCCTTCGGGACTCCGCGAACCACGGCACCCGGAATACATTTGTCACGATATTTTCATGTTCAAACGTCGTTTGGTCATTCTGTTGGCGCTGATCGGTTTGATGTTCCTGGTCATGCTGGCGCGCCTGGTGCAGTTGCAGCTGTTTCGCGGCGACGACTTCCGCGAAAAAGCCGCCATGGGCCTGCGCTCCTACGAATTTCCCCAGGGACAGCGAGGCCGCATCTTCGATAGAAACGGCGTGATCCTCGCCGAGGACATCGCCTGCCACGATTTCTGCCTGGACTACGGTTTCGTGAAGAACGAGGACTGGTGGACCCGGCGGCAGATTCGCGACATCTGCCGGCGGCGCAACCTGGACCGATCCAATCCCCAGGATCTCGCCGAAGCGACGGCGGAGCTGGAGCGTCGCCGAAGGTTCACCTGGCTGCTGGTGCAGCGCGTCGCCAAGGCGCGCCGGCAGGACGCCGAAGAGGCGGCCAAACACATCGTCGACCGTGTGCAACGATGGCGCACCGCCGTCGGCACGACGATCGGGGAGGAATACTCCGCCCATTCGGTGGCGACGGCGCTGTCGGAAGAGGAAGTCAATTCGCTTCGCCCGCTGATGAAGGACACCGTCGGGGCGGCGCTGGTGCCCAGCCGGCTTCGCCGGTATCCGCAGGGGGCGGTCGCGTGTCATATCATCGGCGTGACCGGGCGCGTGTTCCGCGAAGACGCCCAGCGGTGGAACCTGAAAGAAGGCGAAGCGAGATACGTCGAGAGGATGCGACACAATTTCGGCCCCGGCGACGTGCTGGGGAAAACGGGCGTCGAGCGGATGGCGGAGCAATGGCTGCGCCCGCATCGGGGGCTGCGCGTCTATCGTCGCCCCGGAGAATTGAGCTACTCTGAACCGTCCCGGAACGGAAACGACGTCCACCTGACCCTCGACGTGGAACTGCAAGCCGAGTTGCGCGACCTGCTGCGACGTTCGGGACATAACGGCGCGATCGTCATCCTGGACGTCCAAAGCGGGGACGTGCTCGCGGCCGCCGCCTGGCCGGGATTCGACCTGAACACCTTCCAGCGCGACTACAACGACCTGGCGGGATTGTCGAAACAGCCCGATCCGAACAACCCTTCGCGCATGATCTTCACGCCCGATGCCCTGTCCGCCAAGGCGGACCGCCCGCTGCTGAGCTGCGCCTTGATGCGCATCTACCCGCCCGGATCGACCATCAAGCCCATCACCGGCCTGGCGGGTTTGGGAGCGAACGTCATCACGCCGCACACGCCGATCGAATGCACGGGCGTGAACCGTCACGCGAGAAACGGAAAACCAAACTGCTGGATTTTTAAGCAGTTCGGCGGGACACATGGAACGCTCGATCTTCACGGCGGACTGAAGAACAGTTGCAACATTTACTTCGAGGAGACGGCCCATCGGCTCGGGGCGCAACGACTGACGGACTGGTTTCGCCTGTTCGGTTTCGGGCAAAGCCCGGAGCTGGGTTTATCCCCGAGCGAACAAAGCGCCGGGAAAGTCAAGTCCCGCGGTTTTTCCATTCCCGACGCCTGGTTCATGGCCATCGGGCAGGGGGAGATCTCCGCGACGCCGCTGCAGGTGGCGGCCGCCCACGCGACGATCGCCCGCGACGGTCTGTATCTCTCCCCGCGTCTGAGCCTGGAATGCGCGCCGCAACAGATCAAACGGCAGACGCCGATCACGCCCGCCCAGGCGCAGGTCATTCGGCGTGGTATGCATGCCGTAGTGCATGAAGAGGGCGGAACCGCCCGCAATCACTGGCGAAACGCCGGCGTGGACCTGGACGTCGAGATCGGCGGAAAAACCGGCACCGCCGACGCGGAACCGCTGAAGATCGACACCGACGGCGACGGCAAACGGGATAAGCTCATCGCCGACGACGACCACGCCTGGTTCGCCGGTTTCGCGCCGTACCGTCAGCCGCAGATCGCCTTCGCGGTTCTTCTGGAATATGCGGGCAGCGGCGGGAAAAACGCCGCCCCCGTCGCGAAAGAAGCCCTTCGGATTTGCGAGAAGTTCGGATATCTGACAAAAGAATGAAACCAATACCATGACCGAAAGAAAATTCCCCACGGATTACACGGATAGAAGATTGATTACACGGATTTACCATAAAATAATCCGTGTAATCAATCTTCAATCCGTGTAATCCGTGGATAATTTCGGAAACGCATAACCATGCCAGACACCCAAACCCAACCCGGCCTGCGATTCACCGCCGTGTTCGTCGCGGCGATGATGCTCGCGCTGATGTTCGTGGGCCTGCAGGCGATCCGCGTCTCGCAACGGGCCGAGGGAACCGAAGGACTGGTCGTGCGGCAGGCGATCTTCGCGGGTGTGGGATTGCTCGCTTTCGCCGCGGCGGTGCTCGTGCCGTATCCGCGAATCGGACGATTGGCCTACCCGCTGTTCATCGCCACGCTTCTGCTGCTGCTGGTTCTCGCCGCGGCGCGGTTCTTCCACCTGGATTTCGGACCCATCCGAAACCAGCGCGGCGCGTATCGCTGGATCGACCTGAAAGTCTTCCAGATCCAGCCGTCCGAACTGGCGAAACTCTCGCTGATTTTATTGCTGGCGTGGTATCTGCGCCTGGGCGATCACTACCGAAAACTCCTGGGCCTGGTTCCGCCGTTCCTGCTGACGCTCGTTCCGCTGTTCCTGATCTTGATCGAACCCGACCTGGGCACGGCGATTCTATTCCTGCCGATCCTGTTCGTGATGCTGTTCCTCGCCGGCGCGCGGAAACGACACCTGCTGAGCATCCTCGGCATCGCCGCGGTCTGCATCGTGCTGCCCATCCCGATGTCCACCGCCGGCATGGACAAAAACGAAGCCGCCGAGCGTCTGCAAACGTGCTATTGGCCCCGCGCGGAATCCCCGGAGCAGCAAAATGCCTGGCGAAAGAATCCCCCCGCGACCATCGTCTGCGCCGCGCCGCTGGCGGTGATGGAAGATCATCAGCTTCAGCGCATCAGCGGCTGGCTGCTTCAGGGGGATCCCTCCGTCGCCCTGGATAAGGGATTCCACCTGCGACAATCGATGATCGTGCTGGGATCGGGCAAACTGTGGGGTTCGCGCGACTGGTCCGACGGGCAGTATTATTTCCGCATGTTGCCGGACGATCACACGGATTTCATCTTCAGCATCATCGCCGGACAGTGGGGATTCGCCGGCTGTGGGATCGTCCTGGCGTTTTACGCCATCATCGTGCTGGTGGGCGTGGAAATCGCCGCGACGACGAACGACCCGTTCGGCCGCCTCCTCGCCGGGGGCGTGATCGGACTGCTCGTGGCGCAGGTGTGCGTCAACGTCGGAATGACGATGGGACTCATGCCGATCACGGGCATGACGCTCCCGCTGGTCAGCTACGGCGGATCGTCGCTGGTGATCAACTGCGCCGCGCTGGGACTGCTGGTCAACGTCGCCCAGCGCCGCCCGATCCTGCTGAGTCGCCGTCCCTTCGAGCACAAGGAAGACACCTCCCACCTGCCCTATCGTCCGCTGGAAGAACGCGACACGTCTCCAAAACGAAAACGACGGTAAAAAGGGTTGTGTTTCTCCCGCCCGGCGATACCATAACCCGATTGCCTGATGCGTTTTCGGAGATGACTCATGCCCAAGCTGCGCGGCGCGGCCGTTTATCTGTTTACCCAGTGGAAATACTCCCCGGCGGCGTTGTACGCCTGCACGTTCTGCATGGCGGCAGCCGTATCCATGCTCGGGGCGGCCTGGCCGTGGCGGATTATGGCGCTGGGCGGGGATAAAATCGCCGTCGGCGCTTCGGGGGGAATTCTCATGGGGGTATACATCTTCTCGTGCATCCTCATTCGTCCTCACATGGACCGACTCGGCGTGAAGCGTCTCGTCATCGCCTCCACGTTTCTGATCGCCGTCAATTGCGTCCTGCTGGCCGTCGCGACGACGGTGACGATGATCCTGACCGTCATCAGCTTCCATGCCGTCATCATGGGCGCTTTCTGGTCTCCCCTGATGGGCTGGCTCAGCGGCGACCAGGAGGGAAAACACCTGAACCGTCGCCTGGGACGATTCAACTTCAGCTGGGCGGTGGGCAATATCGTCGGCGCCTCCCTGGGCGGGCCTTTCGTGAACATCCGTCCCTGGCTGCCGTTCCTGACAGCCTGCGCCGTCTGCCTGTTTTTGTGCGTCCTGGCGGCGGTGGTGCACCAGAAACCCCACGTTCCGGTTCCGGAAGAACGAACGAAGGAACCCTATACCGACCAACTCATTCCCTATCGTTGGATGTCCCGCGTCGCCCTGCTCGTGTCCTGTATCGCCCTCGGATTGCTGCGAGCGCCGCTGGCGTCGCTGTTCGAGGAGCTGACGGCCTCCATTTCCAAAGGCGCGGACGTCAACTCGCTGGTGCTGGGATTCTCCGGCGGGATGCAGATGTTCACGTTCTTCCTGCTGGGGAAATCGGAAAGGTGGCATTATCACCTGGGATGGCTGCTGGGGATTCAGATTCTCGGCGTGATCCTCCTGGCGGGCGTCGGACTGGCCGGAAGCGTATGGCCGGCGGGATTCTGCGCCGCGGCGGCGATGATTTCCACATCCTATCTCTATTCCTCTCACGTGTATTACACGCTTTCGGGCGGAATGGAACGCTCGGCCGGGATGGCGCTGCATGAAATCGTCCTGGCGATCGGAATCACCATCGGATCGTTCGGCGGCGGACTGGTCGGACAATGGTACGGGCTGCGGTGGGCGTATACCATGAGCGCGGCGGTCTGGGCGGCGGGATTGCTCATGCAGATAGGAATGTATCTGCGATGGAAATCGCGCTCGCCCGTTCACCAAACAAACGGTTGACCGGTTTATTCTTCCTCGAGAGCGACTTCTTCGGGCAGTTTGCCCGTGCGGCGGTAGGCGTCGGCGCGGGTCAGCACGCCGACGTATTCCATGCCCGTGACGGGCGCGAGAATGAACCCCTGGGCCATGAACTGGCGATATTCCAGTTCGCGGAGGCAGTAGCGCTGGTTCGGTCCGCCGACGGTCAGGATCACCCCGCCGGGCAGCTTGATCGCCTGGTAGATCATGTACGCGAACTTGCCGCGCGTGATCGGGCGGTCCTTCTGGAACGACCATTTCCCCGAAACAACGCCCCGTTCGAGCAGGATCTGACGACGTTCGTCGAAGGACTTGGCGTCGTCCTTCTCGTCCAGCAGCAGCAAAATGCCGCGCATCGCGTCGTTCTCGCTGACGGTGTTCTGGTCGGACAGGCGATCCAGATACCCAGCCGAGTCTTCCTCCGCCGGCAACACCAGCGGAGATCCTTTCCCCTCAACCGACCCCATGGGCCCTTCACAACCGACGAAGACCGCCGGCAGCGTTACAAGAGTCAGCATCAATATTTGTGAATGCAGTTTCATATTCTCGAAACGATATATGCCGATAGTAGCCACGGGCGCAAGCCCGTGGAAACATTTCGGCTTCCTATCACGGAGTCCCGTAGGGACGATTGAACCTGAAAATATTTTATTTCAATCGCCCCTATGGGGCTCCATACCTGGTACTAACCATGTTCACCACGGGCTCGCGCCCGTGGCTACTTTCAAAAACTATTTTCAATACAATAAATTTTCCGTCAGAAACTCAGGATCGCGCCGGTGTACAGAAAGTCCCGCGACCCCTGGCCGAAAGTGTCGTAGGCCGCTCCGGGCTCGAACAGGCCGTAGCGGATCGTCCAGGCCAGGTCGCTCGTGATGCGCCAGTTGGCGTAGACGTCCCATTCCCATCCGACCCAGGCGGAGCTGTCCGTCGC
>JAFGJE010000073.1 GCA_016929245.1 Phycisphaerae bacterium | reverse complement strand
TATCTCACGACCGTCGTGACGGACACGTCCGCGATTCAGCAGGTGGAATTTCTGGAAACCGGCACGCGCCTGATCGTCAGGCCTTTCGTGGGCGCCAACGACCACGTTCGCCTGGAAATCCATCCGGAAGATTCCAACGGGCAGGTGGCGCCGGTGGAGGAAGGCGGGCCCGCGCTGCCGCGAAAAACCACCTCCGAAGTGACCACGAATATCATCGTGCGCGACGGGAAAACCGTCGTCATCGCCGGTCTGTTCCGCGACCAGGTGCAGACCACGCGCCGCCAGGTGCCGCTCCTGGGCGACATTCCCTGGATGGGCACGCTGTTCCGCAGCACGGTGGACACCACCACCCGTTCGGAAGTGATCGTCCTGATCACCCCGCACATCATCCGCGACACGTCCGCCGAAGCCGTCGGCGAGAGAATGCGCGGCGTCGCCGAGCGATATCGCATCGGCGCCCGCCAGGGCTTGCGCTGGTGGGGACGAAATCGTCTCAGCGCCAACTACCTGAAATGGGCCAACCAGGCCTGGACGGAAGGCGACCTGGAAAAGGCGCGCTGGTGGCTGGATTTGTGCCTTTCGCTTCAGCCGGACCTGGTCGAGGCGATGCTGCTCAAGGAGCGAATGACCGATGAAGCCGGCTGGGCCAACCCGCCGCAATTCACGGACGCCCGGTTCATCGTCACGCGCATGCTCATGCAGGAAATTGGAAGGGACGTGGACACCGTCCTGCCGCCGCGGCGTCCCCTGCACGACGGCGACCTGACTCCGGAAGTGCGCAAAGCGCTCGGCGTGGAGCTCAAGCCCACCACCTCCGGCGTGATTCGTCGCGAGGAAAACTACGTGCCCGTGCGTCGAGGAAATTCTTCCGTCCCGGGCGCGGTGGATATGGTTCCCGCCACGGCGGCGCCGCCGAAGGATCAGGTTTCGCCCAAACCGAAACCCTCCAAGCCCGAAACGGCGCCGAAGAAACCCGACAAGCCGACCCCGCCGGTGATGAAAACCAAACCGGCGAAAAAACCGGAACCGGTGAAAACCCCGAAACCCAAACCCGCGGAATTGAAATCGGCGAAGAAAGCGGAACCCAAACCCGCCGAGACGCGAAAGCCGAAACCCGCCCCGACGAAACCCGCGGTGAAACCGGAACCGACACAACCCAAACCGGCGGAGCAACCCAAACCGAAGGTAGAGCCGAAACCCGAAACGAAGCCGAAACCGGCCGAGAAACCTAAACCGAAGGTCGAGGCGAAACCCGAAGAACAACCCAAATCCGAAGAAACACCCAAGCCGGCGCCCCAGCCGGCGCCAAGCAAGGAACCGGAATCCTCCGGCGAACCGCGTCCGGCGCCGATTCAGGATCAACCCGTCGCGCCGACGCCTGATCCGAATGTCAGCCCGTCGGCCGTCCGCGCCAAACCCGCGCCGAAACCCGCGGAACCGGTGAAAATCAGTTCCCCGCCGCCCCTTTCGGACACGCTGGAGTCCGAGGCGACGCCGGAGAAAAAATCCGAAACCCAAACCAAACAACCCTCCGCCGAACCGCGGAAGGAATCGCCGAAACCGAAGTCCAACCATCGCCAGCCGCTGGAAGAATACAAAAGTCCCGCGCAGCAACACCTGGACAGCGGAACCCTCTCGGCGCTGCTGAAGCAATCCGCGGCTGATACTAACAGGAAGACGGCTACGCGGTAACCACACGGAAGTGAACCATGAAACAACTCGCGCTGATCGGAATGGGAGGATTGCTCCTCCTGGTGGGGTGTCAACAACCCACGGTGAAGGAATCCAAAAGCAAAGCCTACGGGAAGTGGTCCGTTTCGCGCGCCAAGGTGCTGCATTCCCTCGCCCGGGATCACCTCGCCGGCGGGCACGTGGACAAAGCCTGCTCCAACGCCGAGGAAGGTTTGTCCCTGGACCCGGAAAACAAGGATATCCAGTTTTTACTGGCGCGAATCTACATTGAGAAAGGCTTTTACGGCCGCTCGATTCAACTGCTGCAATCCCTCGCCCAACAGGAGCAACAGGACGTCCAGGACAAGCGATCGGAGATTCTTCCGGAGGTCTACTATCTTCTAGGAACCGCCCAGGAAAAAGAAGGCATGCAGGAAGAAGCGCTGAAGTCCTACAATCACGCGTCGGAACTGGATCGCGCCGCGTCCGCGCCGGTGCTGGCGGCGACGGAAGTGCTGGTGGGGATGGGAAAGATCGATGAAGCGCAGGATTATCTGTCCTGCAAAATGTCCCGCTTTTCCCCCGAACCGGCGCTGGCGGAACTGGCGGGGCGCATCGCGATGATGCGCAAGCAATATCCGCAGGCCGCGAAGTATCTGCAATTGGCCTGCGACCTGGATTCCGACAACAAGCGATATCCCGAAATGCTCGCCTCGGTGCAATACGCCTCGGGGAAGTACAAACTCGCCGCCGAAACGCTCAGCCGTCTCACGCGACGCAAGGACTACCATGGGGGGGCCTGGGTGTATGCGCTGCTGGGCGATTGCCTGATGGCGCAGCATCGGTATGAACCCGCGGAAAAAGCCTATCAGAAAGCCTGCAACCTTCGCCCGGAATCGCCCGACAACTGGGCGCGCCTCGCCAAGTCGGCCTTGGCGCAGAACCGCATGTCCAAGGCGATTCGCTCCGCGCATCAGGCGCGGGACCTGGACGGCGATCATCTCGACGCCGCGATCCTGCTGGGATATTCCCTCCTGCGGATCGATAAACCCGACAACGCGGTGGAAGTGCTTCTCGACGCCGCCAAGGCGCACCCCGACGACGAACTGGTTCTCTGCCTGCTCGGTCGTGGGTATAGCGCCCTGGGACGGGAAGACCTGGCGAAACAGTTCTACCAGGCCGCCGGACGCATCCAACCCGACAGCCCCTTGCTGGAAGGCCTGCTGGCGATCGCCAAGTGACCACGTCCCCCGAGTCAAAACGAACCGCCACGATCACCCCGCGAGAGGAGGGTTTCACTCTGGACGCGCCGGGAGAGTCTCTGCGCGTGGAGTGGGTGCACGTGGCGGAAATCGCCGCGTACCGTCGCGATCCGGAAGGCAAGGACCTGCTCTGCCTGGCGTTTCGCCTGGGACACGCCGAGCAGTACGTCGAGGTGCACGAGGAGATGACGGGGTACGAATCCCTGCTGCCGCACCTGTATGAAGCCTTTCCCGAAATCTCTCCCGCGTGGTGGCAGGACGTCACGACGGGTCTGGGCCCGAATCGCGTGACGCTCTATGGCCTGCCGGCGGCGGACGGGGAACAACCCTCGCCGGCGGAGCGATATCTTCAGCAGATTCATCAGCGGAAAACGGTTACGAAAGGCCAATGGATGCGCGTCGGGTGGGCCTGCGCGGGCGTGTGGGCGGCCGCAGGGGTGCAGACGTTTCTCGTGGGGTGGCTGAGCGGATGGAATAAACTTGCGGCGATGAGCGTCCTGCCGTTGTCGCTGGTGATTTTCGTCGCGCGGCGCGTCGGCAAACCCGGGGTGTTTTTCCTGCTGCTGTTGGGATTCCATCTCGCCGAGGCGCTATGGATTGTCGTGCTGGGACGTTGGCCGGGTGGTTTGATCGGGTCGCTGGTCGAGAGACGACTCTCGTATCTCCTGTTGCCGGGCGTGGAAATACTCCTGGGAATGGGAGTAATGCTCCTGCCCAATCGCCGCGCCGCGGGCGTGAAATTGCGATGAAGTCTTCCGCTCTTACGGACAAAACTCCAGGCCTTGTTCTTCGGCGACCTTTTGCGCGAAGGGGCAATCGAGGCAATGCAGGGCTTTTCGGGTCATGGAGCGTTCCATACATCCGTTGCAGAACGTGCCAAAGACCTTCCAGCACGCGCGTCCGGCGAAACGCCCATCGTTTTCCGCGTCGTAGGGACTTTTCCGGGCGGCGGGGCATACGCCCAGTTCCCTGGCCAGTCGTCCGCCGGGCTCCCGTCCGCATTGCATGAATTCCCAGCAATTCGTCAGCTGGACCGTCGCGATCCCCTGGACGGATGGATACGGTTCCGTCGCTGCTCTAATCATGCTGCACCCCCAAGTGTAACACAACTCAATTCCCACAACGAGAATGCGAACTTTTCAACAAATCTCGTTGAAGGTATATCGGAATCGGCGGGAAAAAAATGAGGGGAAATCCCGTGTTACTTGAGGAGCATTGCTTCTATCAAACCGGCGCAGGCGTCCAGGCGGACGGCGGCGGACCGGGCGTTTCGGCGCACGGCGCCTCGCCAGGAGGCGGATTTGGGAACGAAATAGGCTTCTTCCGTGCGATACTGCATCTGCCGGCAGAAGGTTTGACCCGCCTGGACAAGGCCGGCGACATCCAACGATTTGGTATTCGAGAGGATTTTCCGGTCGGCCTGGTGCAGCAGAATGACCGCCAGGGCGGTCGGAAGCGTTTCGGTTTGTCCTGTCGGTGTGCAAAAGGCGCCGTATTCGTCCGGGGGACCGTCTTCCAGAATTTGCCGCGGAAGCAGGCGGTGGATCAAGCGCTGAACGAAGGGTCGGTATTGTCCATCCCGCCCGCATTGTCCCGCCAGGATCGCCCGTCCCAGCCAGGCTTCCCCCGCGGCGGTCAAAGGCAGGGACGGTTCGTGGTGGGTCGTTTCGGCGCCCATTTGTCCGGTGTCGTACAGAAGCGCCTCGACGCCGTCACACCATTGCGGATCGGCGGGATTCGGCGCGAGGGTCTGCATCGCCAGCAGCGCCGCGGCGGCGGACACGTCGTCCAGCGGTTTGGCTTTTGCGTCCACGAAACGACCCTCGGAGTTCATGCGGGAACGAAGAAACGCGAGCATTTTTTTTTCGACGTTTCTGCCGGCTTGGTCGCGGGTGTTTTCGCCGGCCGCCAGAACGAACATCGCCGTGGCGAGCAGTTCTTCTCGCGGATCGGTTGTAAATACATGGGCCCGCGTATCGTCGGCGGAGAGTTTGATGTATTGCTTCGCCACGTGTCCCAGGACGGCTTGGGCGCTTTGGGAAAACGCCCGTGTATCCAGGGCCTTACCGAGTTTCGCCATCGCCCAGGCGGCGTGGAGCTGCTCGGAAAGAGTGGATTTGACGTTCGGAATGTCATACAGGCCTTCCGGCGCCTGATGTCGCCGCAGGAAATCGGCGGTGCGTCGGGCTGTGTCGGATCGAACGTTTGGATTTTCGTCGGACGGCGGATTGAGAATTTTCCCGCGGTAGAGCAACCAGGTTCCTTTCGGGGCGTCCGGATCGCTCGAAGGGGGGAAATCGATATAGTGCAGCGCGGCGAAGCGGCTCCAGCGACGCGGCAGGGACATGTGTTCCGAGCGCCAGTGAATTTCGGCGAGGCATTGCTTTTTCATGCGCTCCGCGTCCCAGCCCAGCACGTAGGCGATGGAGGGCGAAACGAGGGCCTGCTGATGAACCCCGGAAAAATGCCCGTCCTGCAATTGCGGGTCGTTCACGCCGACGGTGAGTTTCAATCCGTCCAGCCCGACGCGAAGATCGTCCCGCAACCGGTCGGTTTCGAGGGGCGTCGTTGTCCCCAGGATTTCCAGCTCGATCGACAGGGATTCCAGATCAGCGCGCGAGATTCGATTGGGCATCGCCTCGCTTCGCATGGCGGAGAGGGAGGCCTGGATGACGTTTTTCACCAATCCCAACCCGTCCTGATAACTCCGGGCGACGACGGCGCCGTTGTTCCGCAGCGTTACAATCACGGGACATTTCACCTCGGAAAACATGACGTCTTTTCCGGGGAGTGGTACGCGGGTTTGACGCAGCGGTTCGGGAATGGGAACCTCCTCGACGCCGTGACGGTTCCGGAGATACCCCAGCATCGCCGTTCGCGCCAGGCGGGGCAGTCGACCGGCCAGTTCACGCGAAAGACCTGGCGGTTGGGGCGGCTGGATTTGGGCATAAACGCCGACCGGCATGGATACCATCAATATCCATCCCAGGCACAGCCGCAAAGACCAGCCGCGACAGCCAGGCCGTAACTCCGAAAGTACGATACGTTTTTTTCTGATGCTTCGCTTCATGCGGGTGAGATTCTACTCCTGAAGGCAACCATACGCAAAACTTCCGTTTGTTCCAGCACAAGGCAATCAAGGAATATCGAAGGCGGCGGTTTGGGAACCATGTCAAAAAAACGTCCTAAAGATGCTCCAAATGACATTTTTTCTAAGTTTTCACTCAATGCCATATATTTTCAGGAATTAAGAAGATTTTTTATATCCGACCCAAAGGGGTGTTTTTTGATGTTGTTAAAAGAAGCACTCGAAACAAAAACATCCTTAATCTCTTTTATTTCAAAGATTTACGCATTTCGGTTTTTTTGTTGATTCTTTCAGGAATTCCCGTGAAGCTTTTCGGGGTTTTCCTTCGTGGGGAGATTTTTGTTGCATACGGTTTCGAGACACTTAAACTCATACCCAAACATAGATTATCCGTATTTTCCTTTTTCGTCTGCACGGGCGAGGACCCATGATTATGGCAACTGTAACGTATAACGACCGTAGTTTTCTCATCCATGACGAGAGGATTTGGTTGGTCAGCGGTGAGATCGACTATTTTCGCGTTCCGGCGGCGCTGTGGGCGGATCGGTTGATCAAAGCCAAGCGAGCGGGACTGAACTGCATTTCCACCCGCGTCGCGTGGAATTTTCACGAACCCGAGGAAGGCCGCTGGGACTTCGAGGGGCAGAAAGACGTGTCGCACTTCGTCGGATTGGCGGAGGAGCTGGGGTTGTACGTCATTCTCAGGCCCGGGCCGTACATCGGCGCCGATTGGGATTTCGGCGGTTTGCCGGCCTGGCTGACGGGCAAAAGCGGCGTGAGTTATCGCACGAACAACGCCGCCTTTACCCACTATTTCGACAAGTATTTCGCCCAGATTCTCCCGCGCCTGGTCGATCAGCAGGTCACCCAGGGAGGGAACATCATTCTCATCCAGAATGAAAACGAATATCCCGTCACCGCCATGCCGGATCGAACGGCGTATCTGGATTTCATCAACCAGTTGATTCGCCGCGGCGGGTTCACGATTCCGATCATCGACAGCAACGTGGTGAGGGATCCCTCCACGGGGATGTCGGTGTTGACGGATCCGCCGGTGGAAGGCAATATCGAATGCATCAACGCGTGGGACGCCGTCGTCCCGTCGCTGAAGTCCAAGCGCATGCGTCAACCCAGCGCTCCGATGCTCGTGACGGAATTCCAGCTCGGCGCCGCCGACGTGTGGGGTCGCGCTACCGCCTATCGCGACGGGCGCGAGATCGCGCGAAAAGCGCTGGAGATTCTCGGCTGCGGCGCCCAGTTGAATTATTCCCCGTTTCACGGCGGTTCCAACGTGGGATTTTACGCCGGACGGCGCGGCGACGCGCCCGACGCCTTCCTGACGACCAGTTATGACGCCGGGGCGCCGATATCCGAGAGCGGCTGCCTTACGGAGGCGTATTATTACACGCGCCTGGTCAATGTCCTGGTCCATTCGATGGGATCCTATTTCGCCACCTCGCATGAGGATGAACCCGGCGCGGGGATCGAGAACGCCTCGGAGGTGATGAACCTGGCTGGGCCTTTGTCCCGCTGGGCGATTGTGACCAACAACGGGCGATCGGAACTGCGTTCCATCGATCTTCGCCTGCCGGCGGGGCATAAAATCACCGTCTCGCTGGAACCCCTCGACGCCGCGGCGATCTGTTTCGACCTGCGCCTCCCCGGCGGACAGGAACTGGATTACTGCACCCTCATGCCGCTGGGACTGTTCGGCAGGGAAGACAAGCGACTGTTCATCGTGCACGGTCCGGCGGGAACCGTCGGCGAGATTTCCATCGACGGGAAAACAAAGACACTGCCCATTCCGAAGGAGGAGACGCCGCTGCTTCTGGAGCATCAGGGACTGGCGATTTGCGTCGTCAACACCGACCTGGCGATGCGCACCTGGCCGACGGAACACGCGATTCTGTTCGGTCCGGCGTTTGTCGGGGAGGATGTCGAAACACCGCGACATCCCAAAGGTCAAAAGCAGTATTACGTCTACCTTCCGGAGGAGAAAAAACTCCAGACGAAAAAAGTCAAACCCGTCGCGTCCGCCAGGCCCGCGCCGCCGCGATTGCGGACATGGAACCGCGTCTGCATTTGTCCCGAACCGGTTTCGCCCGATCTGGCATGGCAGAAGCTGGACCGCCCGAAGGAAATGGACAAACTCGGGATCCATTACGGATACGCCTGGTATCGGGTGGTGCTGGAAGAAGTCCGGGCCCGGAAACGCAACCTGTATTTCCCCGAATGCGAGGATCGGGCGTCGGTGTACCTCAACGGTTCGCTGGTCGGCGTGTGGGGCGCCGGTCCCGACGCGACCCGCAAACCTATGCACGTGGACGTCAAGAAAGGGAAAAATTCCCTCGTGTTGCTGCTGGACAATCTGGGCCGATTTTCCGAAACGGATCGTCTGGGAGAATCCAAGGGTTTGTTCGGACACGTGTACGACGCCCGCGGATTGCGAACCAACAAGTTCAAACTCGCCGAATGCGAAAGCTATCCCAAGCGCATCGTGCCGCGCACGCTTTCCCACCTGACGCCGTTGCTGGACGCCCTGCCCCTCTGGTCGGCGGAACTGGTGATTCCCCTCACGAAGGTGCTGCCCATCGAAATGACGTTTGGGAACCTTCCGCATCACATGGCGGTGTTCTGCAACGACAGGCCCATGGAATTTTTCGCCCGTCCCGACGGGATGAACTGGGGCAAGGTGACGTTCGGCGCGGACCTGAAGAAAGGCAAAAATCTGATTCGCCTGCTGCTGTGGGGCGACGTGGATCCCCGGTGCATGGAGAATGTGAAGTTTCATTTGCTGGAGGAACCCATCTCCGCCGGGGGCGCCTGGTCGTATCGCCCCTGGACGCTGCCGAAAGATTCCGCGGGAGAACCCGTCAAGGGAAAAAGTTCCTGGTTCGCCGCCCAGTTCAAATACTCCCCCGTCGAACTGCCGTTGTTTTTGTCCCTCAGCGGCGCGAAGAAAGGACAACTGTTCCTCAACGAGCACAACCTGGGACGATACTGGTCCGTCGGCCCGAAGGAGTATTATTACTTGCCGGAAAGCTGGTTACAGGAAGAAAATACGCTGCTTCTTTTCGAGGAACACGGCCTGGCGCCGACGCGGTGCAAACTGGAATTTCAACCCTCCGGTGTGTTCGGCGTTTGAGGGTTCCGGAGACACAAGGTGATTGGTATAAAAAGAGATAGAAAAAATATTTTAAGATAGTCTTGTCAGACCCTTGGACATAGAATACTATAAGTGTTGTATTGATTGGGAGTTCTAGCAGGAAGATATAAGGATGCTCCGCCGCGGTACAAGTAGCGAAACCGATGAAATACCTTGGTTGGAAAGGGCTTGATTCATGCATACGATAACGAAAAAAGAATTGGTGGATCGCATTGCCGACCAGACGAAACAGAAACGCGTGGTTGTCAAGAAAGTGGTTCAACAGTTTCTGGATGAGATCATTGACGAGTTGGGTCGCGGCAATCGCTTGGAATTTCGTGACTTCGGGGTGTTTGAGACCAAAGAGCGCGCCGCGAGGATGGCCCAGAATCCCAAAACGCTGGAGCGCGTGCACGTCCCGCCGAAGCGCACGGTGAAGTTCAAAGTCGGGCGAATGATGAAGGCGAAACTGTCGGAGGAGATTCCGTCCCTCCCCGCGAGTTCCGCATCGGAAGCTCCCCCGAACGCTTCCGCACCGCCGACGCCCGGGATGCAATAAGGGCATCGGTTTTTGAAAACCATGAAACCGCCGGGACCGGCGTCCCGGCGGTTTTCTCTGCGCTATGGTCAGGCGTGGTTGATGATCTCACGCAGTTTCCGGAGGGTTTCTTCTTCCAGTCTTCCCTTTCGGGCCGCCAGTTCCACGGTGCGCCGCCCGATCATTCGATACAGTTGTTCGATGGCTGGATGTGCTTCGTGGAGCATTTCGAGGTGACGCCGCACGATTTGAGCGTCCCCTCGCGCGATGGGTCCGGTGAGTGTTTCCACGGTTCCCTTGCTCAGCGCGTTTTCGATCGTCGCGCGCACCAGGGGCGCCATCGCCTTTCGCGCTTCGTCGCGGGGAAGACCGACCGATTCGTACACGTCCAGGGCGGCGTCGAGCAGCGTCGTGAGGTAGTTGGCGCTGAGAACCGCCGCGGCGTGGTAGAGGGGTTTGGCGCGCGAATCGATGCGCACCGGATGGCCTCCCATCGCCCGGGCCAGGTCTTCCAGCATCGAGACCGCCGGCGGATCGCCTTCGATGAAAAAGAACGTTCCGGGGATTTTTCCCAGGGCGGTCTGCACGTCGGGGAAGGTTTGCAGGGGATGCATCGAACCGACGGAGCACCCCAGCGTGCTGGCGGCCCGGAGCGCTTCGGCGCCCAGCGCGCCGCTGCAATGCGCCACCACCGGAAGTTTCCGCAGCGCACCGGAGGCAGCGAGCTGCCGGCAGATCGGTTCGATGGCTTCGTCCCGCACCGTCAGCAGCACCAGTCGTCCCAGGGCGGCGGCCCGCGACAACGGCAGCACCTGCGCTTCGCCCACGACCGCGGCGAAGTCGGCGATCTGCTCCGTTTGCGAACCGCCGGCGACCGCGGCGACGCGATATCCCACTCGATGCGCGACGCGCCCCAGCGCCTGCCCGACCACGCCCGGTCCGACGATCGTGATGTCCGGTTTGTCAGCCATGATGTGTTCTCCCGTGTGAAGCGTACAAAGGTCGATACGAAATACCGTAGTCCACAATCCCCGTAATGGTGAATTCCTTGTGTCTCCGAAGAGGGGGATTCCAATCGTTCTCCCATGCAGCATAAAGACGCCCGATCCGGATCGCAACAGGTTTCATCCCCGCGGGAGGAAGTTTCTTTCGGTAGCTTTCATTTACAACCCCCCCCGAAAAGCGGTATAGTACAAGTTCGCGTGGAAGGCGTTTGACGCGCGTCCCGCCGGTCGGGACGGGCAGGGAGAACACGGCAATGAAATGGTTGATCGGTTTCGTCGGCGTTTGGTGGTGTCTGTGCCCCGCGGTTCTCTATGCCGATTCCGAAGACGCCGCGGACGCGGCGAGTCCCGCCGCGACGACGGCGCCGACTTCGGCCCCCGCGTCGGAGGAAAAAGAGGAACTGCCCGAAGGACCGGAGGGTTTGCTCGCCACCGTCGGCGAGACGGAAATCCAGGTGCAGGATCTGGCGACGATTCTGGACAAGATTCCCTATAAACTGTCCCCGAAAAAACGGCGGGAAATCTGGTACTCGAACCTGGACGCCTTGATCTACAGCGCCCTGCTTCACTCGTATCTCGAAGAGATCAAGGCCCCCGACGCGCCGGATGAACTGGCGGAATTGAAGGACAAACTCGCCAAGGAGGTGGAAATGTACAACAAAACCGCCTCATTGCGTCTGCGCACGCCGATCACGGAATTTGAACTGATGGAGCAGCGGGGTTTAAACGATCAGCGGCTGGCGGACCAGGCGCGATACGCGAAACTCATGGGGGTGATGCTTTCCAACGAGGAACTCTGGGCGTTCATGAACAAGCATCCGGACTACTTTGACGGCACGACCGCGCATGTGGGACATATTCTCATCGAGTGTTCCCCCCTGACGCCGACGGAGAAGCAGAAGCGGATCAAGAAGCAACTGGAATCCATCGCCGCGGACATCCAGTCGGGGAAAATCACGTTCGCGGAAGCGGCGCAAAAATATTCCCAGTGTCCTTCGGGACAAATGAAGGGATTCGACGGGACCGCCGATTACGGCGACCTGGGCAACCGGTTTTTTTATGAGTTGGCGGTGATGTTCGGCGCCGCCGTCGGCGCCGCGGCCCTGGACGGGGAAGTCGGGACGCTTTCCGACGTGGTCCGTTCTCCCCGCGGATTCCACCTGGTTAAAATTTTCGGACGCGCCCAGGGCGATCAGCAACGCTCGACGGAATCGGCGGGAATCGCCCAAATGGCGGTGAAGTCGCTGGTGGAAAATCAGATCATGCAACAAGCTCTCGAACGCGCGCCGATCCAGATCTTCAAAGCCTCCCAAGCAATACCCAAGCCGAAAAAAGACTGAAATTCTCCCGTTGGCGATTTGCGGCGCACGACAAGCGATTCAAGTCCGTTTGCCCTGATCCGATATATATTCAGCGGGGGACGGCATGGATCAGGAATTATTCCCATGTCCAATGGAATAAGGCGTTTACGCGACAGGCTGCGGCTTCGGCGACAGTATATCGCGATGGGTATCACCATTGTGTCGGGACTGTTGTTGACCGCCGTCGTCTTCCTGGTGTTTTGGAACGCCCAGCGATTCCGCGACCGGAAAGAATTTTATTCCCGCGCGGGGCAGCGCCAGGAGGCGGTCTATCACGCCATGATGGAGAGGCTGTTCGTTCTTCGGGCGGTCCGATCCATGTACCGCGCGTCCATGTTCGTCAACCGTCAGGAATTCGCCCTTTTCACCAACATCTACATCCGACGGGTTCCCGGGATCGAGGCGATCTGGTGGATTCCCCGCGTTTCGGCGGAGAACCGGAATGAATATGAGCGTCTGGCGCGGCAGGATGGAATCGAATCCTTCGCTTTCTTCGAGCATGATTCCCATGGGTTGCCGGTTCCCGTGTCGACACGAAATGAATATTTCCCCATCATGTACGCCCAACCCCTTCAAGGGGGCGGGAATCTTCTTGGATTCGACCTGGGAACGTTGCCCGCCTTTCGGGACGTGATGCGCAAAGCGCGGGATGAGAATCAGATACTCGCCCTGCCGGAAAACGCCCGGAACGGTTTTACCACGCTCTCCGACGCGATCGTCTTTGTGATACCGGTCTATCGACAGGGCGCGCCGATCGAAACGGTCGCGATCCGTCGGGAAAGTCTGATGGGTTTCCTGATCGGCGGCTTTGCCGTGTCGGATGTGCGGAACGGATCGCTGGTGAATCAGGACACGGGGGAGTGGCGGGATACTCGTCTCCCCGAGGATATTCACGTCCAACTCACGGATGAAACGTCGAAACCATTATGCCGCCGGGAATCTCCCTTCCGGGAAGAGGCGTCGTGGGATGTGCTGGACTTCGATTTTTCAACCACCTGGTCCGCCGGCGCCGTGTTCGGCGTCGGCGGAAGATGCTGGGTGGTTCGCTGCACGTCCCGGGAGCGATCTCTGGTTTCGACCGTTCCTGTCAGCGGAATCTGGGTTCTCGTCATCGGGGTTTCGATCACGATGGTCATGGTGCTCTATTTATACCGGGTGTTTCATCGCGCGGAGTACATTCAACACCTGGTCGACAAGCGCACCGCGGAACTGAAAACCGAGGTCATCGCGCGAAAACTGGCGGAAAGCAACCTGCGGGATTCGTTGACGTTTCGCGAGAAACTCATGGACATTTCGTTGACCGGCGTGCTTACGGTGGATCCGAACAGCCGCATCACCAGCGTGAATCGCGCGTTGCTGGAAATGACGGGGTACACGCGGGAGGAACTGGTGGGACGCCACTGTTCCGTCCTGTCCTGTTCCGCGTGCGGGGATCATTGTCCGCTGTTCGATCCCCAGCGCCAGTATCCGATCCGGAATTCCGAGTGCGTGGTTCTTTCCAAGACCGGCCGGCGCGTCTCCCTTCGGAAAAACGCCGAAGTCTTTCGGGACGCGGACGGCAAGGTGGTCGGGGGGGTGGAATGCGTCGTGGACGTGACGGACCTGTACGAGGCGAAGCAGAACGCCGAATCGGCGGTCGAGGCGAAAAGCGAATTCCTGGCGCGCATGAGTCACGAGGTGCGCACCCCCATGAATTGCGTGCTGGGCATGACGGAGCTTCTCCGGCAGACCCAACTGACCAAGGAGCAGAAAGAATACGCGACCCTGGCGCAGTCGGCGGCTGAGACGCTCATGCGCATGATCAACGACATTCTCGATTACTCGAAGATCGAAGCCGGAATGCTGGACCTGGAGTGCGTGGACTTCAATCTCCGCGAATGCGTCGGCGAAACGATCACCGCGCTGGATTTCGTCGCGCAGCAGAAGGCTCTGGAGCTGGTCTGCGACATCGCGCCGGACGTTCCGGAGCAGTTTCGCGGCGATCCCGTGCGCATACGGCAGATTTTAACGAACCTGGCCGGGAACGCCGTGAAGTTCACCGAGGGGGGGGAGGTGATCATTTCCGTCGAAGAGCAAACCCGACAGGACGATGAAATTCACCTTTTATTCAGCGTTCGGGACACGGGAGGCGGAATTTCCCGGGAACATCAAACCCGGATCTTCAACGCCTTCGAGCAGGGAGACGACGCCGCGACGCGCAAATACGGCGGTGTGGGACTGGGACTGTCCATCGCCATGCACCTGGTGCAGCACATGGGGGGAAAGGTCTGGCTGGAGAGCGAAGTCGGACGGGGTTCGACGTTTTCCTTCACCCTTCCGTTGAAACTCTCCTCCCATTCCCCCGATGAGGGACCCGTGTATTATCCGAAGGACCTGGCGGATCTCCCGGTGCTGATCGTCGACGACAACGCCGCGAACCGGTTTCTCCTGGAAAAAATCCTCTCCCGCTGGGAAATGCGCCCCACGCTCGTCGATAACGGCGAGGAGGCGATCCGGAAACTCAAACAGGCCCGCGACGAAGGCGATCCTTTTCCGTTGGTTCTGCTGGACGTGAACATGCCGGATATGGACGGTTTCGAGGTGGCGAGAAAAATTCGGGAAGAATCAAGCCTGAACGACACGATCCTCGTGATGCTTTCCTCCCTCGGCCATCGGGACCACGCCGCGCGCTGCCGTTCGCTGGGCGTCTCGGCCTATATCACCAAACCGATCCGCCAGTCGTTCCTGTTGAGCTCGATTCTGGAAGTGCTTAACATCACGCCGGTCGTCCAGAAAACGACCCTGCCGACGGGAATGTATCCGGAGTCGCATCAGGAGCAACTGAACCTTCGCGTATTGCTCGCCGAGGACAACAACGTCAACCAGATTCTCACGCAAAACGCCCTGGAGGATATCGGGTGCCGCGTCACGCTGGCGCGCAACGGACGCGAGGCGATTGAAATCTGGCTGGACGATCCGCACGATCTGATTCTGATGGACCTTCAGATGCCCATCATGGACGGCCTGGAAGCCACCCGCACCATCCGAAGCCAGGAAGAAGGCAAGGACGTTCATGTGCCCATTATCGCCATGACCGCCCACGCCTTGAAAGGGGACCGGGAGCTCTGTCTCGATGCCGGTATGGACGCCTACGTCGCCAAGCCCGTCCGGGGAGACGACCTTTCGCGAACCATTCGCACCACCCTCCAGAAGCTCCGAAACGGCGTCGAAACCAATTCCGGCACGGAATGATTGGAAAAAAACATGGCGGATTCCCTCGGGAATTCCGCCATGTTTCCGTTCAGGATGATGTTATTTCCCGGTTTACAGTCCCGCCATTTTCTCCGCCAGGTCGGCGGTGCGGCAGCTGTATCCCCATTCGTTATCGTACCACATGGTCACCTTGGCCATGTCGCCGTCGATGACCTTGGTGTTGCCCGAATCGAAGATGCTGCTGTGACGGTTGTGGATAATGTCGCTGGAGACGATCGGGTCGCTGGTGTACTCGATGATGCCCTTCATCGGGCCTTCGGCGGCGACGCGAACGGCTTCGTTGATCGCTTCGATGTCCGTCTTCTTCTCGAAGGAGACGGTCAGGTCCGTGATCGAACCGGTCGGAACCGGCACGCGGAGGGCGTATCC
>JAFGJE010000072.1 GCA_016929245.1 Phycisphaerae bacterium | reverse complement strand
GGTCCCCCGGATGGTGTCTCCCACGGGGCGATCCGTAAACGAACCGATCACTTCGTCCTTCAGGTGTCGCACGGCGTCGAATCCGCGGAACAGCAGCACCATGCACCGAGGGAGCAGGCCGTAGGGATTGTTCTGCCGCAGGTTCCCGTCGACGTACTCGAACCAGGCCTGTTGGATCGCCGGGTCGATATCCGGCGGACAGAGCACTTTTTTGTAGGCGTCGAGAAATGCGTCGGAAAACACGAACATTCTCGCGCTGATGAATTCCAGTTTGGCGTGGGCGAGCAGTCGGCTGACGATGCCGCCCGTTCGACTCTTGTACAGGCTATAGGGGGTGATCAGGGCGTAGGCGATTTCTTCACTCACGTGCAACTCCTTCGTGATCTATCAGGTTACGGGGCCGTCACCATAGCAAACCGGCGACGCGGGAGCAATAACCCTTTTTCGTGAATCCTCCCCTTCCAACAAACCGTCCCGCCGAAAAAACCCCGGGAAGAAAAAAATTGAAAAAAAGGGGAAAAATCTCCTTGCGGAATTCCCGAAAAAGGTCCCATAATATAGGCTCGAACGATAGGTTTGTACGACGCTTCGGAGGAAAACGAAGTAGTTTCTTACCGCAATTTTTGCTTTTCTCATATGCAGTAGTGGATCGCCGCAGTACGTTACGTTCCGTGCTGTTTATCGGCTTGTTTCCGCCGTGGTTCGTCACGGTTCGCCTTTCACTTCAGGGCGAACTCCGACGAGATTCCGCGACGGGAATCTCCGTAAACGGCAGCAAACGTCGGATTGGAGGTTGGGAATGCGAGGTTTCAGGCCAAGCTATTTCCATGTCCGAAGTGAGGATAATGCGGACGACTTTGAACGGACGAAGCAGGAGAATTTGCAACGGTACATGGACCGGGTTCGAGAAGGTTTGCCGATCTTTGAAGAGGAGCAGGCCGGTGGTCCGGGAATCGCTTCCGTTCTGGGTCAGTAGGTGACGCCGCCGCCCAGTCGGCCGACGCCATCCCAATACGGGAATGCTTACGCTCAACGGATTGAGCCGCATAGGACGTTGTTTGTCCGTACTATCTTCCTACGTCTTTCCGAAGGGGGCGCGGGAGTGTATACTCCGCTCAATGAAAGTGTTTCCTCCTTTTTTGCACAGGGAACCGCCGTGGGTCAATCCAACCTTCAACACGACACTCTCCTGCCTCCCAGACAATTCCTCTCACAAGGCCCGCGTCTGCACGCCCCCGCGAAAATCAATCTGAATCTGCTCGTGGGCCCGCTTCGGGAAGATGGATTCCACCCCGTGGATTCCTGCGTCGCGGGAATTTCGCTTTACGACCCAATCGACCTGCAACCGCGAAATGACGGTAAAATTACCCTCGTCACCGAAGGCCTGTCCTGTGGACCGGCCGAGGAGAATCTCGCGTATCGGGCGGCCTTGCTTTTGGCGAAGGGACGAGACGTACCCGGGGTGGAGATTCGACTGGTGAAGAACATCCCACCGGGCGGAGGATTGGGCGGCGGATCGTCCGACGCCGCGAGCGTACTGAGGGGTTTGAACGAACTGTGGGATCTGAATCTCTCCAACGAGCGGCTTTGCGCGATGGGAGCCTCCCTCGGCAGCGACGTGCCGTTTTTCCTGGGTTCCCCCGCCGGTCGTATGACGGGGCGGGGGGAGATTCTGGAACCCATTGACGTGTTTCCGTTTTGGGCGGTGCTGATCCTGCCCGGATTGGCTTGCTCGACCGCGGCTGTCTACCGCGCGTTCGACGATCAGCCGGCGCCGCGAGACGAACCGCCGCCGGTGGAGCTACTCACCCAGCCGCCGTCGGATTGGCGCGATCGACTTGTGAATCATCTCATGCAACCGGCTTTTGCCGTTTGTCCGCCGCTGGCGAAGCTTCACGAACGCCTTACGCGCGCCCTTCCGGCGCCCGTGCACCTGACCGGCAGCGGATCGAGCCTGTTCGTCCTGTGCGACGCCGCCGCCGAAGCACGACGCATTTTCGAGGCCGTCCCGGCTGATTTGCAACCCCTCTGTAAAATCGTGCGGCGAAATTCGTGGACCTCATCCGACGATTCGGAGACAATACCCCGCTGACATGAAATCCGTCGTCATCATTCCGGCCCGGTACGCGTCCGTTCGCCTGCCGGGCAAACCCCTGCTGGATCAGACGGGCACGCCGCTGATCGTGCATGTCGTTCGCGCGGCCGAGGGCGCCAAGAGCATCGACCGCGTGGTGGTCGCCACCGACGACGAACGCATCGCCCGCGTCGTCCGCGAATCCGGCGCCGAAGCCGTGATGACCCGCGCCGATCACACCTGCGGAACGGACCGCCTCGCGGAGACGGCGGAGATTCTGCGACTCGCCGACGACGATATCGTCGTGAACGTCCAGGGCGACGAACCGGACATCCCCCCGTCGCGGGTGGACGAGTTGGTCGCGCTGTTACAAACGTCGGGTTGTCCGATGGCGACGCTCTGCACACCGCTTAGCACCGAGGCGGCCGCGGACCCAAATAAGGTCAAGGTCGTCTTCAGCGCCGCCGGGCGGGCGCTGTATTTCTCCCGCGCGACGATTCCCTTTCAGCGCGACCCGACCGGTCCCGCGGCGGAGTATTTCCTGCACATCGGAATCTACGCGTATCGGGTGGCTTTCCTGAAACAATTCTCGCGACTGCCCCCCACGCCGCTGGAGCGGGTGGAAAAACTCGAACAGCTCCGCGCGCTGGAGAACGATGATCCCATCGCCGTCAAAGTGGTTCATTACAACGGCGCCGGTATCGACACCCCCGAAGACTACGCCGCCTTCGTGAAGCGGATGAAGAAATAATCCGCTTCCGCGCGGTGGGAATCCTTTCCCACCGCGCTAACCTTAAAAGATATTCCCCAACGGCGCCGAGCGGCAAGCCGACGCGAAAACCGGCTTGCCGCTCGGCGCTGTTGAAACGCGAAAGTTTTTCCCTTGCCGACCGCGTCCGAACGAAGAAAATACACTTCATGCGAGTGATTTTCTGTGGTAGCGGAGATTTCGCCTTGCCGACGTTCGAGGCGCTGGTCGCTTCGACGCATGACATCGTCGGCGTGGTCACCCAGCCGCCGCGTCGCGCGGGACGGGGCAAGACGCTGCATCCCACGCTGATCGAACAGGCCGGGCGTGCGGCGGGATTGGGCGTGCATCCCACGGACGACATCAATTCCGAAGAATCGCGGAAATATCTGCACGACAAAAATCCCGATATCATCTGCGTGGTCGAGTTCGGCCAGTTCCTGCGCGCGGCGGTTCGCCACGTCCCGCGATACGGGGCGATCAACCTGCACGGTTCGCTCCTCCCGGCCTTGCGCGGGGCGGCGCCGGTGAACTGGGCGATCCTGCACGGCCTGGCGACCACGGGCGTCACGACGTTCTCGCTCGTCGATAAGATGGACGCCGGCCCGGTGTTCCTCCAGGCGGAATTGCCCATCGGCCCGGACGAACGGGCGGGGGAATTGCGTCCGCGCTTGGCGGCGCTGGGCGCCGAGACGATGCTCAAAACCCTCGAGGTGATCGAAGCGGGGCACAGTCCCCTGCCCCAGGACGATTCGCGGGCGAGCTTCGCCCCGCTGCTGAAAAAAAGCGACGGATTCCTCGATTTCCGCATTCCCGCCGAGCACGTGGTCTGGAAGGTGCGGGGATTATGGCCCTGGCCCGGCGCGCGGGCGGTGTTCGGGCATGAGGAACATCGAGCGGTGGCGGTGACCATCACCCGAGCCCGGGCCGTCGCGGGGTCGGCGAACGACGAACCGGGCGCGCTGGACGAGGACTTGTTCGTCCGCACCTCCGAAGGGCGCGTGGAGATCATGGAAATTCAACCCGCGGGAAAACGCGTGATGTCCTGGCGGGATTTTACCAACGGGTATCGCGTCGCGCCCGGCGACGCGTTCCGGCTTCCGGAGGCGGTGGTCTGATGGAACACACGGCCCGCGACACGGCGGTTCAGGCGCTGCGAGACCGGGACGGACATCCTTCCCGCTATCTCCGCTACCTGCTGGCGCGAACGCAACTCCCCCCAGCCGACCGCGCCTTGGCGCGGGAACTGGCGATGGGCGCGGTGCGACGACGCGACACGCTCGACGCCGTCATTCGCGCCTACCTGGCGCAACCCGATAAAAAACTCCCCTCCCCCACCGACGACATTCTCCGCGTGGCGCTGTACCAGATTCTCTTCCTCGACCGCGTGCCGAATTTCGCCGCGGTCGATGAAGCCGTCGAGCAGGCGTCGCGATTTCATCACAAGCGGCAGCAGGGATTCATCAACGGCCTGCTGCGGGCGATCCTGCGCGACCTGCCCGACGCGCCGGCGGAAATTCTCCCCCCGTCTGCCGACGCCGTCCCGCGCGACGACGGAACTTCCCTGCACCTGGGCAAGGCGGTGTTTCCCGATCCGCGGGCGAATCCGACGGAGTATATCGCGGCGACGTATTCCCTGCCGCTGGTGCTGGCGGAGCGATGGCGAGTGCAGTTCGGCCCGGAGAAAATGCGAGAACTCGCGCGACATTCCATCGCCCGTCCGCCGCTGATCTGCCGCGTGAACGGCTGGCGAAGCAGCGTGGAGGCGGTGCTGGCGAGTCTGGCGGAACAGAACCAACCCGCCCGCGCCCACGAAAACGGCCTGAGCGTGGTGATTGATCCGATCGATTCGCTGATGTCGCTCCAGGCGTTCCGCGACGGGCTGATTCAGCCGCAGGATCCCACCGCGACGGCGGTCGTGGCGGCCGCCCGCGTGAAACCCGGCGATCGCGTGCTGGATTTCTGCGCCGCGCCGGGCACGAAGACCACCCACCTCGCGGAACGCATGGAAAACCGGGGGGAAATCGTGGCTGTGGACGTCACGGAAGAAAAATGTCAGCGCATCGAAACGAACTGCCGACGGCTGGGGATCGATATCGTCAAAACCTGCACCACCGAACAACTCGGCCGACTGGAATTGCAAAGTTTCAATCTCGTGCTGGCGGACGTGCCGTGCGGGAATACGGGCGTGCTGGCGCGTCGTCCTGAAGCGAAATGGCGATTTGAAGAAGACGGGGAATTCCTTTCGCAAATCGTGCGGGATCAGCTTTCGCTAGCGACGGCAGCCGGGCAGTACGTCGCGCCGGGCGGTCAGTTGATCTACAGCACGTGCAGCATCGAACCGGAGGAATGCGAGCAGATGGCCCGGAAGATCGCCAAACGCCTGGACCGGTTAAAACTCACCGACCAGAAACAAACCCTCCCCGCCGGCGCCGACAACCCCACCCAATGGCACGACGGCGGATATCACGCGATCTTCCAGACGGGGTGAGCAGGAAACTCCCTTAAGAATTGGGTGCCGTGGTTCGCGAAACGCAGCGGAGCAACCACGTTATTCCAATTCAAATGATCGAATGGGGTGGGGCATGAATGCTCGAAAAAGACATGCTCACCCGCTTCGCGTGAGAACATGCTACCCAATAAATATTGGTCGATAATAAATTGAATCAGTGTTATATCAATTCAACAAAATATAGACAGATCATCCCGTGAAACGTATTGATCCAAAACATAGGGGTATTCGTTTTTGAAAGTAGCCACGGGCGCAAGCCCGTGGAAATGATGTTGTCTTAATTTCAACGAGCCCCGCAGGGGCGATTGAGCGTTTCAATCGCCCCCGCGGGGCTCGGTTTGATCTGTACGACGTGTTGTCCACGGGCTTGCGCCCGTGGCTACTTTCAAAGAAATACAAATCTCTTCATCGGCCTTTATTTTGTTGAATTGGTTTTATTCGAGGGAGGAACGTGGTTGCTCCGCCCCGTTGGGGCTCCGCGAACCACGGCACCCTTTCGATTATTTTCTCTCCGTCTGACACGCCAGGCGGTACACTTCGGAAATCTCCTCGGGTTGGGTGATGCATACGTCCAGGTCCTGCAGCAGGCCGTCCGACAGGCGATAGATCCAGCCGTGAACCGCCAGCTCCTGCCCGCGCGACCATGCCTCCTGCACAATCGTCGTGCGACAAACGTTGTGCACCTGCTCGATCACGTTCAACTCGCACACCCGATCCTGCCGCCTGCCGGGATCGTCGATTTCATCCAGCGCGGCGCGATGTTTGGCGATCACGTCGCGCACGTGGCGAAGCCAGTTGTCGATCAGGCCGTGCGATTCGGCCCGGCAGGCGCCCTTCACCCCGCCGCAATCGTAATGGCCGCACACGATGATATGCGGCACGCGGAGCACGTCGACGGCGTATTGAATCACCGAGAGGCAATTGATATCGGTATGGATCACCTGGTTGGCGACGTTGCGATGCACGAACACTTCCCCCGCCGGCAGGCCGATGATTTCATTCGCCGGCACACGAGCGTCGCTACAGCCGATCCAGAGATACCCAGGATCATGCACCGCCTGAAGCCGCTCGAAAAATTCAGGACTTTCCTTCTGAATTCGTCGCGCCCATTGACGGTTGTTTTCAAACAATTGGCGGAGTGTTCGCATGAAATGTTTCCTTTTATAACGTGGCACCTTCAACCGTCACTTCGACGGTTGTGGGTGCTCTTGCGATGTTGGAAGAAGGCACCCACAAGCGAGAAGACTCGCTTGAAGGTGCCAAGTTTCTTGCAATCCGCAATCCGAAATCCGCAATCCACAATTCTTCAATACGCCCCTTCCATCGCGGGGAATTTGGGTTCTTTTCCTTCCAGAACGGCGATGATGTCCGTGACGACCATGGACATGTTTTCCTTGGCTTTCGGGACGCAGGCAGCCACGTGCGGCGTGAGAATCACGTTGTCCAGACCGAAGAGCGGATAGTCTTCGGGCATGGGTTCGGGATCGTGGCAGTCGACGACGGCGAAATCCACCTTGCCGCTTCGCAGCGCCGCCCCCAGCGCGTCGTAGTCCACGCAAGGGCCTCGGGCGGCGTTGATGAACTGCACGCCGTCCCTGCATTTGCCCAGCGCATCGGCGTTGATGAACTTCGTCGTCTCGGCGGTTAACGGCACGTGGATCGTGATGATGTCGCTGCGGGCGTAGAGTTCATCCTTTAAGACCCACTCGACGGGATAATCCACGAGAAGCTGCTCCGGCGGCAAGATGTCGTTACCGAGCACCGTCATGCCCATCGCATTGGCGATGCGTCCGACCCGGCTGCCGATGCGTCCCAGGCCGACGATGCCGAGTGTCAGGTCCGCGAGGAAACGGCCGAAGGTTTGCTTGCGAATCGCGTGGAATTCCTTCGCGTCGACGTAGCCGTTCAAAGGCCAGAATCGCCGGTTCATTTCGATCATCATGCGCGTGACGTAATCCACGACGGCCAGGGTGTTCGCTTCCGGGGCGTGGACGACTTCCACGCCGCGCGCCCGGCAGGCGGGCACGTCGATATTTTCCAGCGCCACACCCGCCCTGCCGACGACCTTCAGCTGCGGCGCGTGGTCCAGCAATTCGGGCGTCACCCGCGTATACGTCCGCACCGCCAGTCCGTCGGCCTGGGCGATGTTCCGGCTGACCGTTTCGGGCGTCGCTTCGATCACGGCAGCGTGTTCGCGGAGATACTCCATCGCCTTGGGGGCCAACGTTTCCGTCACCAGCACCGTGGGTTTCGACGACATGTTTCATTTCTCCCATCAAAGGAACAACCACGGAAATACCCGTCGTACCGCCGGTAAGTGTACGCGAAGGATGCCTAAAAAGGAACCCGAAACCCCCGGAAGAATCCTTCCGTGCAAAAATCGCCTAACTTCTTTTTTTGCAGAACATAACAGAATATTTAACCATCTCCGTCTTCCTGCTGTTCCTTACAAAAGTACCCCCAAAAACTCGACGATATTACTACCGTACCTTGATCGGTACATCGCGTTGAAGTCTATGCGCGACACGATGTTATATTGATATAAATATTTTTTTGACAACGACTTGCATTACCCGCCGTCCCAGGCGGACACCAACGGTTTTCGCGGCTTGGCCCGTTGCATCTATGGAAAATATGGAGAATTCAACCTTTGCCTCCTGAGCAGGGAAAAACCAAGTCCCCAGCGTCGCGGCACGGCCTTCGCGTCGGGCTGCAGATCAAGACTGCGCTGATTCTGACGTTCGTCGTCACGGCGGTGGTCGCCGTGGGCGGATGGTCCTATTACCACGCGGTCCACGACATGATGCGCCAGAAGGACTACGACCACGCCGTGCAGTTGGGCAAGGCGTTCGGGGTCGCCGCGGCGGCGGACCTGCGGGACGGAAACGACCGCAGCCTGCGGCAATTGACGCGGGACTGGGTGAAGGAAAACGTCGTCTACGTCGCCATCGTGGACCACCGGAGCGAGGTGGCGGCCTGCTACGGACAACTGCGCACCTGGCACGGGCAAATCGACACGAAACCCGATTCGCTCTACCACAGGTTTCACGGTCCGAACCACATACTCATCGCCCGCCCGATCGTCGCGCGAAACAAGGTCTGGATGGACGAACGACTCGCCGGCGGAATTCGGGCGGTGCTCAGCACGCACCAGACCACCCGGGCGCTGGCGGAGGCGAAGCGCACGATCATCCTGACGGCCGTGGGAATCGAACTGCTGGCGTTGCCCGTGGGATACCTGCTGATCTGGCGCGTGGTGCTTCGCCCGTTCCGCCGACTGACGCGCGTCACGCGAAAGCTGGCCGACGGAGATTACAACGCCCGCGCGAACATGAAGCACCGCGACGAAGCCGGCGAACTCGGCGACGCGTTCGATCACATGGCCGGGCAGGTCGCGTCGATGCGATTTCAGCTTCTTCGACAGCAGGACCAGCTCGAACATACCGTCGAAGCGCGAACGAAGGAACTGAAGGAAATCAACGACCGCCTGTGCGACGAAATGCGCGACAAGGAGGAATTCCTCCGCGCGGTCAGCCACGATCTCAACGCCCCCATGCGGAACATCGCCGGGATGGCCACCATGATTATGATGAACCATCGCGACGACTTGCCCGAGGAGGTGCTCTCGCGGCTGCAACGGATTCAGTCCAACGTGGACCAGCAGTCGGCGCTGATCGACGAACTGCTCGAAATCAGCCGCATCAGGTCGCGCCCCGAAACCCCCCGCGAAACGGACTTCGGGAAACTGCTGTACAGCCTGGTCGATGTGTTCGAGTACGAGCTCCAGAAACGGAACATCACGCTTTCGATCGACGAACCCATGCCCACGCTGTGGGTCGATCAGCGCCGTCTCCGCCAGGCGTTCCAGAACCTGATCGACAACGCCGTGAAATACATGCACCGCAAAGACGGCGGGCGGATCGAAATACGCTATCGCTTCGACGGGCTGAAACATGAATTCGTGGTCTGGGACAACGGTCCGGGCATCGCCCCCGAACAGCGGGAGAAGATTTTCACGGTGTTCCGTCGCGGGTATCACACCGACGGCGCGAAAGTCGAGGGCAAAGGCGTGGGACTGACCGTCGTGCGCACCATCGCCTCGACCTATCACGGACGAGCGTGGGTGGAATCCAGCCCGGAAACGGGCACGAGTTTTCACATCACGCTGGCGGACGATCGCGTGCGCGATCCCGAAGAGGAGGCGGCGTATGTCGGGTAATCCCCCCTTCAACGTCGAAGCGCTGGACGTGCTGGTGATCGACGACGACGCCGACCACCGCTGGCTGACGCGGGACGCGCTATGTCAGATGGATCGTCCCTGCCGCATCCACGAAGCCGCCGGCGCCGAGGAGGCCATGGCGATGCTTCTCCGCGCCGACGCCGAGAAGAGATGGGTCAATCCCGACGTGATCTTTCTCGACATCGAAATGCCCGGCATGGACGGCCTGGCGCTGCTGGAACAGATTCGGGCACAACCTGAATTGAAGGATATCCAGGTGGTGTTCGTGACGGGAATCGAACTGACGAAGGAACAACGGGAGGCAATCCGCCGCGGCGGCGCTCAATCGCTGGTTTTTAAGACGCGCAACATTCTGGAGATGGCCCGGGCGCTGCGGCGCCCGCTGGAGGCGTTTTCCCCCACGGGACGCGCGAAATGGAAAACAACGTGACGGACGTACCATGACGAAAGACGCGAAAAAAATATGCCCGAAAATCCTGATCGTGGACGACAACCGGGATCACTGTGAACTGATGCGCGACGCCCTGGCGTCGTATTATCACGTCGGTCCGGAAAGCCTCCTGACCATCGTGCCCAGCGGTCAAAAGTGCCTGGAACAGAAATTCACCGACTACGACATCGTCCTGCTCGACCTGCATCTGCCCGACATGCCCGGCCTGGAGGTGCTCAAGGAAATCCACAACCGAACCGACATCCCCGTGATCTTCGTAACCGGCGAAAACGACCTGTCCATCGCCAGCCAGGCGATTGAATCCGGCGCGCAGGATTACATCGTCAAGCACGGGGATTACCTGTTCGCCATCCCGCCGCTGGTGGAGAAAAATCTCCGCCTGCACAGCATCAAGCTGGATCACGACCGTCTGCAATTGCGCCTGCGGTGGATGCTCGAGGAATTGCAGGCGAAGAACCGCCAGCTGGAAGAATCCATGACGAAGCTGCGCGAACTGGCGACCACCGATCCGCTGACCGGATTGGACAACCGGCGTTTCTTCGCCGAACATCTCACGCGCGAGTTCAGCCAGGCCCATCGGCACGGAAACGACCTGTGCTGCTGCATGATCGACCTGGATCACTACAAGGAATTCAACGACACCCTCGGCCATCAGATGGGCGATGAACTGCTCCAGCGGACGGCGGACATCATCCGCCTGTCACTGCGCGAGGGCGACATCGCCGCGCGGTACGGGGGGGATGAATTCGTCCTGCTGCTCCCGATGACCTCCGGAAAGGAAGCCGAACACGTCGTGCAGCGAATCCGACAGGAAATGAGCATCGAATTCAAACGAAACGCCCATCTTCGGATTCCGGTGACGCTCTCGGTGGGAATCGCGTCGCTGCTGGACGATTTCCCCCCCTCCGCCGACGCGCTGGTGGCGATGGCCGACCGCGCCCTGTACCACGCCAAGGCCGAGGGAAAAGACCGCATTGTGCTCTTCCGCGATTTTCGCCAGGAAGTCGAATCCGCTCATTAAGACACATTCCAATGGTTCTTCCCGCGATGGGATTTTGAAAAACCTCTCCGCGATATACGTTTTCCAACAGCGCCGAGCGGCAAGCCGATACGAATATCAGCTTGCTGCTCGGCGCTGTTTAGAAAAACCAACTGAAATTTGATATGGGAAAACTTTCGCGTTTTTCAGGATTTTTGCCTCTCAAAAGAAAATAGCTCCCATATGACTGAAAATAAAGAACTTGCATGTATTTGATTTGCGAGGATATGTATTGACGGTTTTTCATCCATCCCCTATAATGTTGTGTACCGGAAGGAAGATTGCTCTCTTCCGTTGAAAAACAGGTAAACCAAAATCCAAGCCGTCACGAGGCAGGGATTCCAGGACAATTCGGTGTTTGGGACATGAAGACGTCCTTACCAATATGCTCAATACTTCCCGCTGCGGAACCGTATGCGGAGTTGACCTGCCCAGTCGTCGGGCGATACGTTTCCGACGCGCCGACAGGACAGGTGCAGCACGTCCAGGTGCGACGGCGACCCGTTCGCGTCCCGGACGGCAGAATCTCCGCGGCTCTTCGGTCCTATCGGGAAAATGCCGCTCTGCGGTAATTCCCCCCTCAACTTCTCTCTAGCGTTTCGGACCCCATCGACGATACACTCTACAAGAATACTAACGGTTTTGATTGCGCGCCAAATGCGCCGGCGCGGAGTCGAGAAACGGTACACGGGCGCAACAGCACGATTCCGAGGCGTTTCGACATGAATACGACAAAACGAACGATGATTGCGGGGCTCATCCTGGGCCTGTTTCTGGCGGCTGGGTGCGAACAAATGTCCCCCAAGGGTAAAAGCAAAAAAGATGCCTCCAGGGAGCCGTCTTCCCCCCAGGCCGGTCCTGCGCCGTCCGAACGGGCGAATTTCCCGGGCGGCTGCCTGGTCGTGAAACTTGACGGCAAGCAGACCCGCGAAGCGAAGAAGGAAAACAACGAGCAGATCTGGGCCGGTGAAGACATTTGTCCCACCCCGACGCTGGAATTCACGATGGATGAAAACACGCTCGGGAAACTCAAGTCCGTTTCGCTGGTGATTCAGCCGATGCGCGACGGCGCGGGCGTCGAGGGCGACATCTACCAATACTCCGGGACGCAACCCCTCGCGCCCGGTCAGCCCATTGTCCTGAACCAATTCACGCACGTGAAGGACGGAAAGCTCGAAACCGACCTGAGGAGTCTCCCCGTCGGGGCGTATCGCATCGGCCTGCAAGTGCACGGCCAAAAGCACTGGGACCGACAGCGCATCGACGTGCGGGTGAAGAAGTAACTCAAGACGCACCACCGATTCATCAGACCAGATCAAGGTGGCGGGATTCCGTCCCGCCATCTTTCTGCTTCCATTCAATGAAAAACCTATAGACTGGTTTATGGGGATATTGTAAAGTCCTTTTCATTCAATTTGTTTTTGAAGAAGTAATTCGCCGACCGGCGTCCGGGAGATCGTTTATGCCGAACCGCAAGATTGCCATGGTGGTAATCAACTCCATCAGCCACGATGCTCGGGTGAATAAGGAAGCCGTCAGCCTTGTTCAGGCGGGGTATGACGTGACGATTCTGGGGATTCAAGACAACCGTCAATCGTATAGCGCGGAGATCACGGATGACGGCGTGAAAATCATACGTGTCGCCTGGCGTGCGGATCGACATAAATGGTTGTTTTTTATCTTTTTACTCGGATTGTTTTTTGTGGGGATTGGCGCCTGGTATCTCCTGAAATGGGTATTCCGTCTCGTGACGGCGATTTTTACCGGAAACTGGTTTACCTCCATCGTGAGAAATTGGGATTGGGCCTCCACCGGCGCCATCATCGCGTGTTTGGTCGTGGCCGCCGGCTTGGGTTGGGTATTGCTTCGCGTTACTCGCAGGGTATATCAGGAATATCTGGTTTGGCACCGTTATCTTGCACAAGAAAACGACACCCCCTCTCTTCAGCATGGGGGATTCATCAAAACCCGGCTGCAGGATTGGCTGACGTGCCTCAACTCCCATGTGATCCGAAAACAAATGGTGCGCCGTATCGAGGATCTTTCCCCGAACGTCGTGCATTGTCATGACTTAAGCGCCCTACCCGTCGGTGTAGCGTATAAAAAACGCGCCGGATGTGTTTTAGTTTACGATAGTCACGAAATATACGAGGAGTTGTCCCTCATCGAAAAGTTTGTGAAGAAACGCCACGAAAAGCTTCAACGCTCCTTAAGCCGATACGTGGATTCGTTTATCACCATCAATGACAGTATCGCCGATTACCTTTGTCGGAAATATCCCAAGCTCCCCCAGGCGACAATCATTATGAACGCGACGGAATTCGACCCCTCCCAGATGGACCGTTGCGACGAACGCCTTCGTCTCGCCGCCGGACAGGGGTTGATGGTGCGTTCGTCCAACGTTCTGGATTGGGTCGGATTGATCGAAGCGATCAAGACCGAAGCCACGGATTCCGTTCTGAAACCCGGACGACAAATATGGAGTCTTTTCAGCGAATCCATTCGACGGAACATTCGACAACGTGATCTGTTGGAAGAAATGCGTGACTCCTTGAGTTTTGAGAAAGGACCTGAGCAGGAACAACATATTTTACACTATTGCCAGGAACTCTCACAAATCAACGAAACCCTCTATAACCAATTACCGAATGAACTCAATAGTCTTCTCGACGATCCGGAATTATACATCGCCCAGGCATGGGAAAATATTCCTCTTCCCAATGAACTTGTCGCATTGCTTGAGCATCACCGCCAAACGACTCTTCATGGTTTTATGTTGCGACGCATGAATCTTCTGTTGCTGGAAGCCGCTTATCCGAATAAACTCGCCCAGAGCAGGGAAATATCGAAAGGATCAACAAAAATTCTTCTGTACCAGGGTGGTTTCGCCCGGTTTCGCGGACTGGATAAACTGATCAAAGCCGTCGAATTATTCCCGCCGGATTGGATTTTAGTGATGATGGGATGGGGGGCGTATGAGGAGGAACTTCGCTCCATCGCCGCGGAAATCGACCCGCGCAATCGTAAAGTCAAGTTCATCCCCCCGGCGCCGCGCAAGGAACTCCTTCGCTGGACCTGCGGAGCGACGGTGGGGGTGATTCCCTACGAAAATGTGTGTCTGAATCATTGGTTTTGCACGCCGAATAAACTCTGGGAATATCCCGCCGCGGGAGTGCCGATCCTGGCCAGTCCCTTCCCGGAAATGCGAAAAATCGTGAAGGGACATAAGGTGGGGTGGCTGTTGGACGATCCACTGACGCCCTGGGGGATCGCCCACGCCGTCAGTTCTCTGACGGAGGAAGATATCGACCGCAAGAAAAAATGTTGCCGAAACTTTATCGAATCCGACAATTGGTCGAAGTACAAATGTCGTCTCGTGGACTTGTATCAGGTAATGAAGTCATGACCGATGAATCGGCCGTCGAAATGTCCGGGGGATCTTCCCCGGATATGAGCCGATTCATCTTTGTCACCGGATTTGCCCGCGGGGGAACCAGCTGGTTGCGGAATTGCATCGCGTTTCATCCGGACGTCTCGGCCCTGCCGAAAGAAATGGTTGTCTTCCGCGAATATACGGACAGAAACAAGATTATCGACATTCTTTCCGAAGAAGTCCGCCGGATTCATCGTGACGGTCCTCGTTATGTAACCAAAGCTCCCGCCAACGCCCCGTTTCTCGGCCGCGCCTGCCGCATGTTTCCCGAATCCAAATTTCTCTTTATTCTCCGCGATCCGAGAGACGTTTTTATTTCCCACAAACGAAGCACCCGCAAATGGATGAGCGGCGCCAACAGCCGGGTTTGGAATTGTATGCGAAAAATACGCTGGTACTATCAAGGCCTGCTGGATTCCGCGGGGGCAAAGAACGTTCTGGCGATACGGTATGAAGACCTGCACCAGAATTTCCCCGCAACACTCGATCGGATTTATCGATTTCTGGAACTACCCTATGATGCGAAACTGTTGTCCCATGCCCAGGAGAAATTGAATTTCCATGCCGTGACGGGACGCCGCACGGAAGATCGCCAGGCCACCGCCCGAAAAGGCGTGGTGGGCGACTGGACGCATTTCCTTGCGCGGTATGAAGCCTGCTGGTTTCGCTTTTCGCACTTCTGGACAATGATGATGTCCCGCCACGAATATAACTGGTCTCCCCCGACCTACGAACGGATTCTTGCGGCGATGGCCAAGGCGGGAGGGCGATCTCTTGTCCCCTCGGATCGAACGGACGGCCGCTGGGACCGAAACTCCCTGAATATCCTTCTCCTGCATCATATGGATCGTTTGTCGAACCGTCGATCCATACGAAATGTGATTCGAACCGCTGAGATCGACGCGAAGATGGGTTTCGCCTCCACGTTTTGCTTTCTCCCCCTGGATGATCCACGCTACAGCGCCGTTCCGCCGGCCGCGATAGCGCGTATGATTCAACGCCTGCAAAAGATCTCATCGAATTTTTGCTTCGCGCTGCATCTTGGCGATCAGGAACAGAATGGTTCGGTGGACGCGTCGATCGCGAACCATCCGTCTTTCGACACGCGTCAGATTCTCGCGCGTCTCGACCAACAAATCGACGCTTATGCCGGGTTGGGCGTCACGTTCCGTCTGGGTATCGATAACGAACCCACCCGACGTCCATCCCGCGTCGATTCCCGTGCGTCGGAACTGCTCCAGGCGGAATGGAACTCTCGCGGCTTGGTGTTGTTTGACACCGTCGTCCAGCCTATACTCAATACCGCCGCGACCACCACCGTGACATTGAACGACGTCGGCGGCGAATTAACCGTCCGAAACGCGCGCGACGACGGACGCGTGGACGACCCGAATCTGTACCGTCGGTTGCCTTCCGGAGCGTTGGTGTGTTTTCGAACCCATCCGGGGATTTCCGATGTTCGTCGACCGATCTGTCTGACCCAACGGCAGTATGCGACGGCGTAAAACTCGGAAAGAATATGAACAAAAGGTTGAATGAAAAATGGTTCCGTCCCGCTTAACTTATATGTCGATCGTAAAAGCCGCCTTGACGGGCGGGGTGGTTCTGCTGTCTGAACACGACCTTCTGAAGGATCGTTTTTCCCCCGATGCCCCGAATCTTCTGGTGCTTCATGAAGTGGGTTCTCTCCATCCCCGAAAAATCAATCCCAATCTGCTCGCGATGGCGAAAGTCGACGGTAGTGCGAATCTACCCGCCGTCTTTTTCTTCCTGCCGTTGGATGACCCCGCCTATGTCAAGCAATCCGAAAAGGACATACTCAAACTCATTACAGAAATTCAAGCTTCAGCGCCCCAAGCCTCGGTCGGTTTGAAATACAACGCTACACAGCGTTTTTTCCCCCCGGACATGGACGATGTCGGTGACGATCATCCCGATATGCCCAAGGCGATAGAGTATCTCCGGGAGCAAATCGACGCCTACGAGCGAAACGGAATTCATTTAAACCTCGGCACCCCCCACGGATACGGCCGAAAACGGAAACGTCCCAACAACCGCGATTCCGAAATAATCCAAAAAGAACTGCGGGAACGAAATATCCAGTCTTTTATCCCGTTTCTGAAACGACATCTCAACGCCGTGTTCGATCACGTGGTCCGTATTTCCTGCACTCGAAATGAATTAACCATAACCGGCCTGCCGAAAGACGCCGCATTGGATAATCCCGAAACGTATCGACAATTACCCGACCGAACACTCGTGCAACTGAATTTCCCCATCGGTCAAGTCGCCCCGGACGAACCTCTTGCCATTCGCAGCCAGGAGGATCAGCCTCCATTGTATTCCGAGATTCGTCGTATGTCTTCTGAACAACGCGACGCACCCGCAAAAGGACCTGTCTTCTGCCCGGCCTTCTGGGTACTTGTAACCCTGGACGAACAGACGGCCTCCAGTTGCTGCTACGCGAGAAAACCTTATCTCTGGTCAAAATATTTCCCGCAAACGAGCAATATCCAACAGCATCTCAATTCCGACAAATATCGCGAGGCGCGATGGAAAATGGTCCATGGAAAAGAGGGAGAGGTCTGCCCGATGACCTGCCCGATCTTTTACCGTTACCGGAAAAAAGGAGATGTGTTCGGCCCCGATCAATTCCAGGGGCAACGATGGTCCAACGTCCCTTATGACGAATTACCCAAGGCTGGTTTAACCCCGTTTCAGGAAAACTATAAAAACCTGTGCGAAGCGATTCTACACGGAAGGTATGACCTGGAAGGCTTGCATCCCATGCGGGTTACCGTTCGCCTGGGAACCCATTGCAATCTTCGATGCAAGATGTGCGCCCAGATTCAGCGTCCGTTGATGAAACAGGATCCGCGCATTTTAGAGCAAATCCTTCAGGAGTTACCGTATCTTCGATTTATCAAAATCACCGGCGGAGAACCGTTTATCTTTCCCTTCGCCCGCACACTCTGCGAACAGGCGGATCAGTTCCCGGAACTGCGTCTCCACGCGACCACCAACGGCGTTTTACTGGAGGATGATTTCTGGTACGAAAAAATCCCCCGGCACTTCCATCAGCTGGATATCTCCGTGGATGCAACCACAAAGGATGTGTATGACCGCATTCGGATTAAGGGAGATTTTGAAAAAGTCCTGCGCGTCACCCGGGAATTGACCTCACGCCCCACGGAAAAGAATTTAACCCTTTCGTGGGATTTCTGCACCCAAAAGGACAACTATAAACAACTCGTCGATTTTGCGAACCTTGCCGCGGAACACGGAGTGCATTCCATCAATTACCAGATGATGGGCGTTCCCAGAAACTTTCAAAGCGGTGTCGGTCCGGAGGACGACATTCGATTCAGTCGCGATCGTTGTATTGAAACGCTGGAACTGATGAACCAGGCCGAACAACGTGCCTGTGAATTGGGTGTACGGATTACCGACCAGGTTCGGCCGAATATTTTCGCCAGGTATCCCGACCTTGCCGCATCGCAACAGGAAATTTTTCCGACACGTTGCGATACCAACATCGAGGATGATCCTGATTGGGATCCTTCCTATCTTGCCTAGAACCAAAATAGGTTATGTTTTCGCGTGGGATTCTCGGTATTGCAGCCACGGGGGAATTTTTGGATAATTGCTTTTCCATCATAGACATCCTCCTGCCCTATATGGAGTTATTATAACGATACTGCCGATGATACAATTATCAAACGCACATTGGAACAGAAATGGATTTGAGCCAATTTATTTTCGTGACGGGATTTGCGCGAGGTGGAACCAGCTGGCTGCGCAATTGTATCGCGTCGCATCCTGACGTCATGGGTATCAAGGGGGAACACACGGTCTTCAACCGTTTTCGTGACGACCGCAAGGCTATTAAGGAGTATCTGTCCGACCTGATGGCGGAACAGAAACTTCAAGGGAAACGTTTCGTGGAGAAATCTCCCGCCAATGCTCCGTTTATCGACCTCGCCTGCCGTACGATACCGGAGGCAAAGTTTCTCTTTATCATCCGGGATCCGCGGGACGTGCTGATTTCGCATCAGCGGGGGACGGAAGCATGGATGGGCGGCGTCAATAGTACCATCGAAGGCTGCATGGGGAAAATTCGCAAATACTTCGAGGGATATCTTCGTGCCGAAACGGCGGAGAATCTCATGCTGGTATCCTACGAGCAGCTTCATCAGGATTTTTTCCGAACGATGGAGCGAGTATATACATTCCTCGGCCTGCCAACCAATACAGACGTGTTGCAGAACACTTTTGATGAAAATAATTTCTGGAAGGTCGCCTCTCGGCATCGTGAACGTCGCGACATGCCCGAACGCAAGGGGGTGATCGGAGACTGGATCAATTACCTCGACCCTCAAGACCGTCAATGGTTCGAACAGGAACCATGGTGGTCGGATTTTATGCGGGAATACGGATATACCTGGGAGACGCCGACTTTTGAAGCCATTTTTGATGCGATGAACCAGGCCCGGGTTCGATATGTCAGCGAGGAGCAATTACTGGACCATCGTCTGGAACCGGACGCCGTCAACGTACTTGTGACTCACGACATTGATTTGCTGGATGCAACGCGTGCCGGGAGCATTCTCGAAGCCGCCGAGATCGAAGGAAAACTTGGTGTTCCCGCGATTTTTTATTTTCTTCCTCTCGATGACCCGCGGTACGCGAAAATGCCGCCGGGAAAGACCATCGATATTCTTCATCAAATTCGTCAGTTGAATCCCCAGGCCGCCGTCGGTTTACACCTCAATGCCGCCGAACGATTCTTCCCGACCGATCGCAAAGACGTCGACGACGATCACCCGGACGTCGCTCTGGCGGTCGAATATCTTCACGAGCAGGTTTCGGCTTATGAACGGTACGGAATCACCTTCCGTACCGCCACCGCGCACGGGTACGGGCGCCGCAAGGCGTTGCCCAATAACCGCGACTCCCTCATTTTCACCGAGGAACTCCACAAACGGAACATTCAATTATGGGATCGCGATTTGCGCCCCGCGATCAAACGGAACGCTTCGCATATTTGGTTCTATTCCGATATCGGCGGGGCCGTTTCCGTCCATGACATGCCCGTCTCCGGAACCATTGATGATCCGGATACGTATCGCCGTTGCCCTTCCGGCAGCCTGCTGCACTGCCTGATTCATCCCGGGAATTATCCCTTTGGACGATCTCTCACGCTCGGACTGCGAACCAACGTAATTCATCGCGGGAAGGTTGGAAATCATGTTTGAAATCCAAGGTCCCGCCGAAAAGGATATCCTGCGGGAACAACACCGGGAAACCGCCTACTACTTCAGCGGTTGCGCGGAAGCCTTTCTGCGCAAGCACGGATTGATCCACGTCCGTCGTCACAAACCGGAATCGGACGCCAGGGGATATTCCATCCTGCTTCGAGGCATGCAAGCCCCGCGGGAAATCCCGCGGGGACCGGCGTTTTTCGAGGGACCTTTCACGAAACCCATTCTTTCCGAATTCAAACTGCATGCCAAGGAGGTTTCCTGCAAAGCGGTGAAGCTCTTTGACGCGTGCAGGAAACCTATCGGCGTTTTGCGGTATTCCACGTACACCGCACGAGCCATCCCGACTCAGCGAGGTGAGATTTCGGAACCCTATTTGTATCGCTCACCGGATCCATTATGGAATCGGCTGGACATTCCCTGTCAAATCCTTCATGGAAACAGCGACTGGAAACCGGTCGCCTTTGCGCAGTTTGACGATCATCAATCCAAACATCCTGTCGCTTTGCAACAAGGCAAACGAATCGTTTTTGGATTGCCGATTTTCGACCTGATCGCTTTTGGTAATCTTTTCCCTCCCTTGGAGGCGGGATATTACTCGATGGTCGACCACGCCAGTTCCTTTCCCGTCGAAACGTGGCTGGCGGAATGGTTGGTTCATTCCGCCCGGGCGAATGGTATTCCCGTCTTTCGCGTGGCATCCTGGCCGAAAGGTTTTTCGTCGGCCTTCACCATCCGTCACGATTATGACCGACCGATTAACGATGAATCCCTGGAAGAGCTGCTGACCTTTTACCGCGATCATAATGTGAAAAGCACCTGGTTTCTTCTGACGGATTCCATCGATGTCGACCAGGCGCGCCGGGTCGTCGAACACGGCCACGAAGTGGCGCTGCATACGGTGGCTGCGTCATTTGACGAATTCCGTCGGGAGGTGGAAGACTTTTCGAGCGCCGTCGGGTTTCCCCCCCGGGGATATTCCGCGCACGGTGGACTCGGAAGCCTTGGATACGTGGGTGAACGGCAGCATCATTGGGCCGAAACCCTTGGACTCACCTACGGCGAGATGCTGGGCAAGGACGCCGGAGTTCCACATCCGGTTCACATGATCCGCTCGGGGATTCCCCGCGTCGGCCGACTCGTGATTCCTCCGGCACATCGAAGCCTGGACAAGGGAACCAAACCGGAAGCACATAAAATGAATTCCCTCCTGAAAAACATTCCCGGCTGGTTATCCGACGGTACCCATGTCATTGTGCTGAACCATCCGGACATTCACAGGGAGCAACTCTATAAAATCATAGATCGCACGGATCGTTCCACCAGTTGGAACGCCACGCTTTTCGATGCAGCCCAATGGTGGAATACCGTGAATTATCATAGCCGAATCCACCAGACCCCCCATGGATACGGAATCGAATTACCGGAACCGACTCGCCGGCCGATCACGCTGAAGGTTTATGATTCGGACGGTTCCGTACGGGAACTGACGCTCAAGGAAACGAAGGATTCCTTCCGGATTTCCCTCGCCGCCCAACAGGAGCCCGTCCTATGAATGCTCTTTATCTTCGCGACGAATCCAAACGGGAAAAAGCCGTCGCCAAGATCAGCGAATACCAGCCGGAGTACGCCCAAACCGCTCCCGTGGTATTCAGCGAGTTTTCCCTGCATACCTCCCAACCCAGCAATCCCGAACAGGTCGGCAATCTTCTTTATCCCTGCGCTGCGAATTCCTTCGAGGTTATCGCGGTGGACAACAGCATCCCCCTGTTCCGCAATTCCTGGGGAAAAGCGTTTCTGGCGGGTTTGAATCGTTCTCTCCTGTCGAATGGATCGTTGATCCTTCCTTTTTATCCATCGAAAATCGCCAAACACAAAGGATATTGGTCCCTCAAGGATCTCCGGAAATTCCTGGGATGTGAAATCGGCCGAAATACACAATTGGGCCTGGCCGCGTTCAAACGATCCGATACGCTCGCGCCGCCCGTATCCGTCGTGAACTGGTTTCACCACAGCCACCCTCGGGCGATTCACCCTGGTCAATTTCCCGATCTGAATCTTCCTGAAGTTCGCCAAACCGTTTCCGCCATGTGCCTGCACCCGGACAGGACGGAGGAATATATCCGCCTGATGAGATCTCATCTGGAAACGGAAGCGACGCAACCGGAACTGATCCCCAAACGGTTCAAGCAACTCATCTACTACACGATGGGAATCAGCAATAAACACGCCTGCCTGGATCATATCATTCAAACGCATCTGCCCCGTCGAACCGACGTGCGATTCGTGGACCACGGCGGCGGATTCGGCATGCTTGGCATCGAGCTGCTGTTAACGGAACGGATTCAAACGGCTGTCAATTGCGATCCGTCGGCGCGGAATCTGTTTCTTTCCTTCCTGTTGTTTGACTTCTTCCGGGACCATCTCAACGGGAAATATCACTTCGAACACACCAAGGCGGAAACGTTTACCTACCCCGATCCCGTCGACGTGATCTGCTACCTTGTGTCCTTCCTGTATGTGCCGGACGAAATCAAGTACGCCACGCTTCAGCGAGACTGGGATCACCTTCGCCCCGGGGGGATTCTCGTGATTCAGGAAAACATACGTTCGGAAACGTTCAAACGCGAAACGCCGTCGAAATTCAAAGGCGTCCAGCGCAAGGGAGACGAACCCATTATGTTCACCGTGGAGAAAATCGACGAGTTGATGGGACGTTTCGGCGACGTGCGGCGATACATGACCACGGCCGCCGTGCCGATTTCCAAAGAGGAAGGCGGCGTGAAATTACTCTTCCGTGTCGTTCAAAAAAAAGAATAATGATGGTACAAGACGGCTTGGCATGACGGAAATCCCTCCACAAGAAAAGCGGCAAACGAACTTATCCTCGAGCCTGCGGAAGGCGCGAGAGTACTGGGCGTCCGTGAAGTGGCTTTGCCTGGACGGAATGTCTCGCGGTAAAAGGAAGATTCTCTTTATTCTCGGCGCAAGTTTTTTGGGGGTATCCACCGCGGCGTCGTCGTATGGCATCATCATCCTCTATGCCCGTTCAATGCAGAAGGGGAAAGCCTTTGGTCTTGGTCATCTTGAAATCCCCGCGAGTTCAGAGCATTGGTGGGGAGTTCTGGTGGTGGCGGCCATCGCCTTGATCCTTGGGGGAATCAGTGCCGCGGCTGTCTTTTTCGCCAACGTCGCCATTCAGAATTTCACCCGACGATATGAAGAACACAACGCGCAACGAATTCTGCGCATTCTGACGGACGACGAATGTCACGACTGGCAAACGCTGATGGATACACCGATCACCGTTCAGAAGGTCATGCAATACGTCGTGCCCAGAGCACGGTATACCGCGTTCGCGATGCGATCCCTGCTGGACGCCATCCTTCCGATTTTCACCTTCATTTTCGCTTTGGGTTGTATGATTTATGTCAACGCGTTTCTGAGCGTCGCCCTGATTCCCCTGACCCTCATTTATTTGTTCCTGCTTTTCCGAATCAATTCCTACATCGCCCACTGCCATGAAACCTATCGCAATGAGGCGTTTCGTCTTCGTCCCCGCCTGGGGCATACCGTCACGAACATTCTTGAAAGTTCCGGTCCCACGGGAAAGGATGCCACCTGGAATCCGAAAATCTACGAGTCCGAAGAATTCGATTATATGACTCGTTGTTTTTACGGGAGAATTCTCGCGCACAGCCGACTGGAGTTTCTCAACAGCGCCTTTTTTATTCTTTGCATATCCCTGCTGTTTCTCTATTTCGGCATGGGAAAAAGGGAAGGCTGGGCCGAGTTGCTCGCGTTTCTGATTTCTCTCCGATACACGTGGACCAGTCTGCGAAGAACGACGTCGCGCCTGACGAACGTAAGTCGTTTTCTGCCGGAATTTCGAAAGTACGGCCAATTCATCCGAGACGCCGAATCGCTTCGTCAAACGGCTTCGCCCCGGATTCGCGGGGAATCGCCGCTACCCCGCGTCCTGAACGTGCCGTTGCAACCATCCGCTTCGTCAAACTCCATCTCCATTCCTCTTCAAAAAGGACGAGTGTATTTTCTTCTCACGGCGGAACCGATAAAACGTTTCGCCCTCGTGAATCAGGCTATGGATTTGATGTCCATCGCGGGATATCGTATTGTCCCCGAACAGATTTCCGTTCATGCGGACGCCAAATATTTATCCTGGTTAGGCCCCATGGAAAACGCCCTGGGATTGCCGTCTTCCCAGGAAGAGCAACATCGACTGATCGAAGGTCTGAAAATCCTGGGGGTTTATGAAGAACTGCAACCCCTTCTGGATTCCGAGCGGCGCGGAGACGATCCGGAATCCCTTCCCGCACCGCGGGCGGAAGCTCTATACGCGATTGTTGCGGCCCACTGCTTTGTTTGTCCCCAACCGTTCACCTTCCTGAAACTCCCGAATCTGGCCTCTCGAAAACCCGATTTCATCGAGCGTTTCTTCGACCTGATCCCCGACAGTATTCTCTTCCTGGTCGATCACGACGAGAAAACCATTCTAGGGAACCGATGCGAAGGGATTCGCGATCGAATTGACGGCGTTTTGGTGATCCACCATGATGAAATTCGGGGTGGTGATCTGAAATGGCTGGAAGCAAACGGCTCCCTGTTGTCCGCCCGGATGGCGGCGGAGAAGGCCGAAGGAGGGATCGATGAATCGGATGACGAAGACGTGGATTTGTACTGAATTCCTTTCCCTCTGAATCCGAGCTTCCCGCGGATCGATCCGTCTCCCGTGGAATGGGGGTCAGGTTTCTTTTTGTACGACTCGAAAAACGGTGCTGGTTCCCGCACGAGAAGGAGCGACTTCCATCATGGCCGTCGAGGAAAAATAAAGGATGCGACCGAAGCGCGCCAGAGCATCGTCCAACTCCCCCGTCGTGAACATGAGATGGTAATCCCGCGAATAGGAATCTCGTTTGATATTTTCATGAACGACGAGAATCCCGCCCGGCAGGAGCGCATCCCACGCCCGATCCAATGTGATTCCCGCCATATCGCGGGGAAGGTACAGCAACGAACCAATAAAGCAGATCACGTCATACATCCGTTCGTAGCGACACTCCTCCATCGGTGAGATATTCATGGAAAAACGCGAAGCAAAATCCTCACCAAAGAAAGCAAGAAATCGTTTCGCGAACAGAAGATTGATTCCATTGGAATCATTGACGAGAACTTCTCGAACCCGCTCGTCACAAAGAGCCAGTTCCGCGGCAAGATATCCCGGCCCGGCTCCCATATCCGCCACAAACAAATCCTGACGAGTTTGGAAGAACCGCTCCAGCATATGCTGGAGCAAGGCGGACTTGTAGTAGACACCGTCAATACAATAGTTCATCCAATTCCGATAGGTGGATTCCTCCTCGAGAATCTCGAGAAAACGCGAATTCGGCTTGGATACGACGCGGTTCACCGCATTCCGCAAAAAAGGATATTCCCCCTTCACGACGCGGGTGTTGAAATCCATCGTTTTCAACGACTGCAATTGCCCCCACAGAAGATGAGCTTCCTGGACATACCATTGCAGGATGGAATTGCGCCGCCTTGGTTTGGCGGGAGCGGACAGGATCGCCGCGGCCTCTTCCGGATGATATTGAACGGAAGTTTCGAGCGCGTTGGTCAACCACGATGCCGTCCAGTATCCCTTTTTCCGTCCGTTGGATTCATTCTGACACGGAACCACGATCCTGTTGCCTTCCCCAACGGCTTGAGAAAGATTGCATAGAAATACTTGTCCAAAATTCGTGCTGAAAGGTCTGATCCTCGGAGAAACCACCGCGTTATTCAGACAGGCCGTCGGTAACCGGGTGAAAAAAGATATCGGTTCCTCCCCTCCCCAATCGGAAATGCCGGTTTTGGAAAAAACACATACATCCTGATCCCCTTCGCAATACTTTTTCGCCAGAATCCCAACCGTTTCCCGTTCTTCCGACGAATGATTCTGGAGAAACAAACCCGTTCTTGCTCTCATTATGAGATTCTCTCTTGTTTCCGAGGTATCGGCCAGGTTCCTGGAACCGCGCAAATAAAGACAACACAAGATGTATCTATCCCGCGGCGCGGTTTATCCGTGTGCCATTGGTTCCTATGTCTACCCCAGACCGTCCGTAGTGTCAATCATTCAGTGAGAAAACGGCCCTTCGCGGTGATTTTTTCCCTCGACGTATCGGACGAAGGCCTGTAGCACGGACGCGGCGACGGGGGTTTCGGTGACTTCGGAGAGAAGGGATGGGACATCATATCCCGCCGACGCAAGTTCGTTTTTTCGTTGTTCGATATACGCCCGCAGGATGGCCGCGTTGAATTCCGGGTGGAACTGCACTCCCCAGGCGCAAGAGCCCAACCGGAAGGCGTGGTGCGGTTCGTGGGCGTTTTCCGCCAGGACGACCGCGCCCGGCGGCAAGGTCAGAACACTCTGCGCGTGAGTCACCTGCGCCGGGAAACGCGACGGCAGCGAGCCGAACAGCGCGTCGTCGGCGCCGGCGGCGGTCAGATGAATCTCGACCGTTCCGATTTCCAGTCCCGATGGATGAAACCCCACCGTTCCCCCCATCGCCCTGGCCAACAACTGATGGCCGAAGCAAATCCCCAGCAACGGAATCTCGGCTTCGATCAGCGACGGAAGCCATCGCTCGACAGCCGAATTCGCGGGAGTTTCCTCCGTAACCATCGCGGGAGAACCCGAGAGAATCACCCCCGCGCACGAATCCACGTCGGGCAAAGACGCGCCGTGCTCCACATCCACGACCGCCGTCTTCACCTCCGTCGGTCCGAGAGTCTGGCGGATCCACAAGTCAAAATCTCCATAGGACTTGCCGATTTCGGGTAACGTCGATCCGAGTTTGAGAATATAGAGTATTTTCATGCTTGCCGGAAAGAGTATCCCAATCGTATCCTTCATACCATAGGGAAAATTTTCATCCAATCCGGGAAACGGCTCCGAAAATATACCAATTTCACTTGTATGATTTGGACCAATCGATTCGGCCTTTCGTCGAAAACACACTCGGCAGGTCTTGCGTTGGTCTGTTCCGACTTTTATGATCGAAGATATTCGATGTATTCCACATCACAAGGTTATGTTGGAGTTCGGTAATGGAACACAAAGGCGTTTGGATTTTGGCGGAGCAAAGCAAAGGCCGCGTGCTGCGGGTCAGCCATGAACTGCTGACGCGCGGAATCGAACTGGCGGAAAAACGCGGCTGCGACTTAACCGCCGTGATCTTCGGCCATCAAATCAGCACGGACGATCTGCATGAACTCATCGCCCGCGGCGCGGATCGCGTGATCGCCATGGAGGCGCCCGAATTGGAGCATTTCCTCGTTGAACCCCACGCCGCCTGCATGTTACAGCTGCTGGCCGACGAGAAACCGGAAATCGTGATCGCCGGAGCGACCACAACCGGTAGAACGCTCCTGCCCTACGTCGCCATCCAGGCGAACGCCGGTCTGACCGCCGACTGCACCGTCCTGGACATCGAACCCGAAACGGGAAACCTGCTCCAGACGCGCCCCGCGATCGGGGGAAATATCCTCGCGACGATCAAAACGCCCAACCATCGGCCCCAGATGGCCACCGTCCGCCCGCGTTCCACGCGCCCCGCGCCCGTACTGGAAGGACGCACCGGAACCATCGATCGGCTGGCTGCCCCGAAGGAACTCCTCGCCAGCCGCATGAAACGCGTGGATTTTATCCCCAACGAGGAAGAGCACAACCTGCAGGATGCCGACGTGGTCGTCACGGCCGGCCGGGGGATCAAGAAAGCCGAGAACCTTCCCGTCATCGAAGCGCTCGCCGAAAGTCTCGACGCCGCCCTCGGCGCGACGCGCGACGTGGTGGACCGAGGCTGGCTGAGCTATCCCCACCAGGTGGGGCTTTCCGGCAAGACCGTCACGCCGAAACTCTACGTCGCCGTCGGCGTCTCCGGCGCGATCCAGCACCTCGCGGGCATGCAGACCGCGGAGCACATCGTCGCGGTCAACTCCGATCCCGACGCGCAAATCTTCCGCGTCGCGGAACTGGGAATCGTCGGCGACCTGTTCGAGATCGCGCCGATATTAACGGAAAAAATCCGCGCGGCCCGGAGATCTTAGTGCTGTCATCCTGAGCGGAGCGAAGCGGAGCGAAGCGGAGCGAAGCGGAGTCGAAGGACCTTACGGATTCGTGCGCGTAAGGTCCTTCGACTTCGCTCGAAGACTCGCTCCGCTCAGGATGACAGATATGGTTTCGAAAAATCGGCGGCTACGTAATATCCCGGAACTGGAATCCGAAGATACCCACGATCGCGTAGAAGCTCGCGTACGCCACGCTGTAGAGCACCAGGAAAACCGGATACCAGATCGGATCGCCGGTGATGGCGATCTCCAGCCCGAATCCGAAGTGATCCCAGTTGGGCACCAGAAGGTACACTAACCAGAATACCCCCGCCGCAGGGGTGACTCCCATCAGATAGGCGTACAACGGCAAGGCGTAGGTGGCGAATCCCATCAGGCAGATCACCCCGCCGATGAAGGTCGTCTGCATATACCCCAGTCCCGTCGACAGGCAGGTCAGCACCGCGGAGAGAATCAGAATCCGAAGGGAATCCACGCCCAGGGAAAGGAAAAAAGTTCCTTTCGGAACGATCCCCCGCGTCAGGAACATGATCGTCAGCACCCCGCCCAACGTCACCAGCAAACCCCATCCGACAAGGCATGAACCGAGAATTTTTCCCACCACGTACTGCCAGCGCGCGATCGGATGCGACAACCAGAACATGGCTGTCCGGTCGTGCAGCTCCAGCGCGATTTCCGTTCCCCCCAGAAACAACACGCTGAGAATCGCCATCACCGTCACGATCATCCCCCCCCGCTCGACGACTTTGTCGGTTTTTTCCAGCACGCCCGTATCGGGATTCAGGGCGATGATCGCCAATCCGCCCAGGCAAATCAGGAAAAGAACCGGCGTCGCACGACTCCCCAGCACCTTACGCCAAACAATACTGGCTGTAGCCCACACGTTCGTCTCCTAATCGAGTACCGAAAAAAACCTGCGGAAATCCCATTCCGGCAGGAAAATATATCTTGTAAGATGATAAAGTCAAAATTATGTTATAAGACAAACGCCCCCGAGGCGAGAAGAATGTCTTTTGAAAAATGTCTTTATTTTGTAAGGCAGAACCCATTGACAGAACCGTCCGATAATCATATCATAGAAACTCAAGGCCTGACCAAGGTTTATAATCGCTGGTTCGGGTTTCGTATGACCGAGGCAGTTTCGGGACTGGACCTGAAGGTTCCGCCCGATTGTACATTTGGTTTTTTGGGTCCCAACGGCGCGGGCAAAACGACCACGATCAAGATGTTGCTGGGTCTGGTGCGTCCGACGCGCGGCGGAGGCCGCGTGCTGGACCGCCCCTTGGGAAACCAGGAAGTCCGAAAGCGTATCGGTTTCCTGCCGGAAGAGCCGGCCTTCAGTCGGCATCTCAAGGCCAGGGAGTTTCTTACGCTGTGTGCGAAATTGTCGCACGTGGAACCGGACGAACAGAAAAAACGCGTCGGCGAAGCGCTGGAAACGGTGAAACTTTCGCATCGGGCGGGCAGCCGGTTGTCGGAGTTTTCCCGGGGCATGCTGCAACGCATCGGTATCGCCCAGGCGCTGCTGCACGACCCGACGTTATTGATCCTGGACGAACCGATGACGGGATTGGATCCTCCGGGACGGCGCGAGATTAAGGAGATCATGCAGAACCTGCGCCAGCGGGAAAAAACGATCTTCTTTTCCAGCCACATCCTTTCGGATGTGGAGGAATTGTGTGATTCGATTGGCATTTTGAATCAAGGCCGTCTGGTGCTTTCCGGTCCGATTCTGGACTTGCTGGGCACCGCCGGTGTAGAATATACGGTAACGAACATGCCCGCGACGCTGCTGCCGACGATCGAGCCGCTCGTGGCGGGAATGCAGAAACGAAACGACCAATGGATTCTCCAGGTGGCGGAAAAACCCAACCAGGAGAAAGTTCGTCGGATCTTATCGGACGGCGGTTGTTCGGACATCGAGTCCCACCGTCTGCAGAAGAATCTCGACGACGTGTTTATGGAAACCATCGAAGCCGATAACGAGCGACGAGGAAAGGAGACGCAGCATGGATGATGTGATGGTTATCGCACAAAACACCGCATCACGGGTTCTGCGCATGAAGGCCTTGTACTTCCTTCTGGCGATTGTCATCTGCATTATCGCCAGCGGTCAACTGTACGGGGATATCACGGTCGGGCGAGAAAAGGAATACTCCCTCGACCTGGGATTTGCCATGACCATGATTGTGGGCGTGCTTTGCGCGCTGGTGACGTGTTTCGACCTGCCCCGGGAACTGCGGGAAAAAACCATGGTGGCGGTGCTTTCGAAACCCCTGGGACGCGACCGATACCTGATCGGGAAATTCCTCGGAGTCTGCGAGATCACGCTGATTTCGATGGCCATCGTCGGTGTGGGCATGTTGGTCCTGACGGCGATGGCGGGACAGTTCCGTCCCAACCTCGAAATCATCAAGGCGCTGATCCTGGTCTACTGCGCCGTGGTGCAGCTGGCGGCCGTCGGAATCGTGCTGGGCACGTTCCTGAAGGAATGGCTGGCGACGCTGCTGGCGCTGGTGACGTTCTGGGGTTCCTACGCCCTGGGATACGTCGCGGCGAACACCACCAGCACGATTCTGCAGAAGATCATCTACCTTCTGCCGAATTTCGCGATCATGGGCAGCGACAACGTGGTCGCTCGCGGTGGAATCATCGAATGGCGACTGGTCGGCGGCGGAGTACTGCTGACAGCCGTCTACAGCCTGATTATGCTGATCGTGGCGGGACTGATTTTCCGGCGAAAGGACATCGCCTGATCGGTCCGCCGATTCGGATACAGGGAGAGTCGAAATGAAAGACGTAATCGTACGAGTCATACTGATCATCGTTCTTCTGGCGCTGTTCGTCGGAATCAACGGCGGCGTGTCGGATCTCCTGGTGAAGCAGGAAGGCATGGACGTCGCGCTGAAACAGGGAAAGAGCATGTGGGTCGGCCTGGGACGCTGGATGTCCCATATCAACTGGATGCTGCTGCTGCAGAAACGGGCCTCGATTTCCGGGAAACCGGAACCCGCGGTCGCCGAGGCGCTGCATCGCCGCTACGACACCACCACTGACCAGGATCCGTATCTGGTCCTGGCGTATGAACACGGCGGTGTGGAACTGGCGACGATCGGCCAGCCGAAACTCGGCCTGGAGCTGCTGGACAAGGGCATCGGCGTCGTCGGCGACACCAACTGGAAACTGCCCAGCTACGCCGCGCAGATCGTCACGCAATACTGCAAGGACGACCCCAACGCCGAAGCGAAAGCCAAACAATACCTCCAGCAGGCCAAGCAGGTGGACGGACACCCGTTCTACATCGAGTCGGCGCTGGTGCGCATCCAGGGCAAGGGCATCCAGAACGACCCGGTGAAGATGGCGAAGCTCTGGAAGGAAGTCGGCACCCGCATGGGCGGCGAACGAGGATTGGACCAGGAAGGCGCCGACGGCGGACCGGAATCCGCGTACGGCGAATACGGCGACCGCTACAGCAAGCAGGCTTGCGACAAGGTCGTGAACATCCTCCGTGACGTGCGCTCGGCCGCCGACAAGGCGACCGATCCCGCCGAAAAGAAGAAACTGGAAGCCCAGGCCAACCAGATCGTCATGGTCATCAAGGACATGATGGGCTCCCAGCACGCGTGCAGCTACTGCTTCGCCGAATACCAGGCCGGCGACAAGTTCTGTCCGAACTGCGGCCGCGATGTGGAAGAATTCGGCGTGTGCACCAAGTGCGGTGCGGTGCTCGGTCCGAACGTGAAGTTCTGCCCGAAGTGCGGCGCCAGTGCGCCGAAGCAGTCCGTCCGGAAACCCGCCCCGAAAAAAGCTCCCAACGCCAAGAAATAGGGGGTTCTTTCGGTGACGGGAAAAAAGATCGCTCTGCTGATATCGGCCGGCGTGCTGGCGATGGTGATTCTCGCGGTATCCGACAAGATGCTGCGAGCCAAAAGCGGATGGGTTGGTCGGGATCGCAAAAAAAGCGATACCGCCCAACCCTTCCTTGCCAATTGGGTGTTTCCCACCCGATATCAAACCCGCCTTCAGGCCCAGGAAATTGTGGATCGCGCCGATCAGGAGGATTCGCAGGATCGACGGGCTTCGTTGCTGCTCCAGGCCGCCGATATGCTCAAGGACAAGGACGACTCCGAACGACGAATGCACTACCTGATGCGCGTGTGCGAGGAATGTCCCGACACGCCCCGAACCGCCGACGCCTGGGTGCAACGGATGCAGATGAATCTCGCCGAAAAACCCACCCAATCCCCCAGCCAAGCCGTCGAGGAACTTCTGCGCCTGATGAAACAGTTCGGCGTGGGCAACAAACAGGTTTCCTCCAAACTCATTCAGGATACGATCAAATCCCTGGAAAAATCCTATCCCGACGAAGCCAAAAAGCTGCAATCCGCCCTGGACGCCGCGACGCCGAAGAAAAAGTGACCTTACTCGCGACCTCTCGCGGGAATCCCCGGCTGAAATGGATCCGGATGAAGCGTTGCATCCACGACATCGGGAAGGTACGCTAACGAACCGATCATGAGGTTATCCATTCGCTCCAAGTTGATTCTCTCCGTCGGCGTTCCCCTTCTGGTGATCTACGGGGGCGTGATCGGGGTGGATTGGTATCGTTCCCGGGGCGTCGCGCAGGAACGGCTGCGAAACCATCTGCTCAACCAGGTGCGCACGACGGCGACCCGCCTGGAATACACCCTTCGCGGCGTGTCGCGGACCGCCGAGAGGCTTTGCGACGACGTGGCGACCCATGAAAACGTCCCGCGGGAATTTTATTGGCTGCTCCTGCAACGAACGCTGGAACGGAATCGGGGAATTACCGCCGCCTGCATCGCCTTTGAACCGGCAGCCGGTCCGGACGACTTGTATCAATTCGCCCCGCTGGTGGAACGTCGGGAAACCGAACCCCCGCCCCGCAAGGAACCACCGGAGTTGATCTCGCGGTATTCCCTGGACATCCCCCTCCCCCGCGGCCCGCTTCGCTCCGAACGCGGTGATTATTTCAACTCCGACTGGTATCGCCAAGCCGTCCTGAACGAAAAAGGCGTCTGGTCCGAACCCTACCATAACGATCAGGGACAGCTCATCAGCACGTTCGCCGAACCGATCTATCGCGACGGCGGGTTGCTGGGCGTGGCGGCCCTTGACGTGGACGTCGAATGGCTGCAACGGATCGTCGATCGCCAACGCGGGAAAGACGAAACGGTTCTGCTGGTCAGCCGAAACGGACGATTTCTCTATCATCCCCAGGAAAAATTCGTGATGTCCCAGACGCTGGGCGCGTCCGACGAAACGATTCCCTGGGCGACTCTCGCCAAGGCGATGTCCGCCGGCGGCGAGGAAGCGCGTCGCGTCGAAACACCCCGCGGCGCCGTCTGGGCCGTCTTTACCCCCATCCCGTCCTCCCACTGGTCGTTCGCCGCCATGCTTCCCGAAGAGTCCATGCTGCAGCCGCTCCGGAAATACATCCGCGGCGAAGCGGCCATCCTGCTGGTCGCGCTGGTGCTGGTGATGCTGGTCGTCCTGGTGATGTCTCTCTCGCTGACGCGACGCCTCAAACGCCTGACCCGCGCCGCGCGAGGGATTCACGCGGGAAATCTTCATCTCAACGTTCCGGGGCGAGTCGGAAACGACGAAATCGGCGACGCGATCCGGGCGTTCAATGAAATGCTGGAAAGGATGGAAAAGGGAGGCTAGGGTTTGGGGACTGGGGACTCAGGAACCAGGTTGCCGGACGGGAGTGTTCTTCAGGAGGTCCGCCAGTTTTTGCTTATATCCATCGGTTTGATTCTGTATCAAGATCGTCCATGTTTCATGTTTTCTCAACTTGACTTGAAGTTCTTTATCGTTCGGATTTTGGGCCACCCGTTTTTTTAAGTTCTCGGTTTTCTCCCGCAATAGTTTCAGGGCGTTTTCCTTACTTGCCACCAGAGCTTGAAGTCTTTTGATCTGTTTATACGGGACCTCTTCCTTTTGTTTCGGCGTTCCGTGTTGCAGTTTCACCACGTGTCCGACGTAGACGGGCAGTTCGACGTTCGGCGAGATGCGGAAGCGAATGACCGGGCGCTGGAGCGTCCCGCTGACGGTCGTTTCGTCCGCCAATTGCACGCGAACGCTCCCCGGGGCGCCGTCAAGCCGTTGCAGCGTGCGGATGCGGCCGGCGGGGACGTCGATTTTGCCCAGCTCGGTCTGGATGGGCAGAATCTCATCCGCCAGGGATCCCAGCAATACATCGTCATTGCGCAACGTGAGGCGAATCGGCCCGTCGGGCTGACCCGGCGAATGGAAGAACACGCCGGCGAGCATTTCTCTGGGGAGGATCAATTGAGGGCCCAGGGAAAGCGTCGTCCGGATTTCCTCCACCTTCCACAATCCCGTGACAACCGAACCGTTTCGGAACACCGCCTGGTGCAGCCGTCCGTCATTGGCCAGACGAATCTCGCACAGGTCGTCGGATTGCAGTTGCATCGGGCCGTACTCCGTCAGGAATTCCAGCGGAACCGTCTTCGGATCGAATCGAAGCTGCTGGCCCGACCGCAAAACGAGCATCGGATATTGGAGGGATAGTTCCTCCGGTTTCGACTCGGAATACCGATATCCCGCCGTCGCGACACGATGCACCGGAAGCGTCAGTTCCTTTCCGTCGTCCAGACGCGCCTTGATCCCCGCTTTCTCCATCACACCGCCGACGATCTGCCCGTCGGAAAGCACCACCTGCACGAAACGGTCGTTCGGTTCGAGAACCGACAACCCCATGACGCGATCTGCCGGCAGGTCCAGTCGGCCGAAAAACGTCTCGACGGTAAATGACGGATTTAAGATCGTTCCGTTCACCTCGGCGTCGTCCTGCAGGACGATCTTGTCACTCACCCGGCTGCGGGGGATATCCAGCCGCCCGATCAACAACACGTCGGAGGTCATATTGACAATAACGTCCCGCAGGGATTTGGACACTTTCGCGAGTTCCCGCTCCGGACGAAAGGATTTCATCAAACGCTTCGCTTCGTCGAAGCCGTTCCGCTGGGCCTCGAAGAAACACAGCGCCCGCGCTTCCCCCGGCGGAATCGTTAAAGACATATTGTACAGGATGCGATTGTTGTTCATCGCCACCTGCACATCAGGCCGTTGCTTGCCGCGTTTGGAGGAATAGATGTGCAACACCGCCGGCCGTTGATTGCTCCGGTCGTCCGTGACGAAACCCCAGTCCTTGTCCTCCGGCAAATCCTTCTCAGTGGTGGTGACGCATTGCTGAACGCCGTTGCCCATATGGTTCTGATATTGCACGTCGAGTTTGAGGGGATTGGCGTCGGTGTTCTCGAAAATGTCGATCCAGCGTGCGTATCCGAGTTTCGGGTCGATATAGACGCGACGCCAGACCTGGAGCTTGTCCTGTGTGAACGGGCCGAGTTGTATCTCCAATTCGTCGGCGCGAAGGACGGCGGTGTTGTTATTGGCGTAAAAATTTCCCCTGCCCTGCAATTGCAGCATCATACCGCTGCCGTAGGCGTAATTGGATCCGCTCTGCACACAACCGGTGTTCTGAATATCCCACAGGAATCCCTTCCCGTCGCCGGGTGTCCAGGGAAGACTTATCGTTTTGGTTTCGGAGAGAAGAACATCCTTCGTCGCCGCGCCACACCATACGGCGGGAAGACAGGCGACGGTAAAACCCAACAGGATCGTATTTCGTATATTCATAGTTTATCCCACGGCTGTGATCTGATCGAGAATGTCCCGAATGCGCTGACGGATTTCGGGATCCTTGTGGTTCAGGTGTTTTTTCAGGATCGGCGCGATGCCCGGCCCCATTTGAATCAGCTTCTCCTGAGCGGTTTTGCGATCCTGGTAGCTCTCGGCGCCCAGTTGCACCACCAGTTCCGCCACTCCCTGAATGATCTCCTGGGGCGGAAGGACGTTGGGCTGATCGAACGACGCGATCCGGGCCGTCGTCAACTCGACCGCCGGACCGGGTTGCAGGCGGAAGGTAAGACGGGGCGTCTCCAGCCGCCCCTGTACGATGGATCCGTTCCACAGCGTCGCGCGAAACCACCCCGTTCGCTCGGGAATCGACGTCAGCTCGCGAATATTGTCAGATTGAAGCGTCATCTGTCCGTACTTCCCCTTCAGGAGAATCTCCTTGCCGTCGAACCGTCCCCGCAGCACGTCGCCGTCGGCGAGGGTGAGCGTGGGGAGTTTTTCGGCGTCGGGGATTTCCTCGGCCGCGTACTCGAAACGCTCCAGCAACTCGCGGGGAAGGGTCTGTTTCGCGCCGAGATTCAGTTCCGGTTCGATGGATTCCGGCAGCAACAGTCCCGACAGTTCCGAACCGTTCCGGAAACGAACGCGATGCAGATTGTGCTCCGGGTTGTCCAGCAGAACGTCCTGGAGATCGGCGGGGGCGAGTGTCACGACGCCGTCGCGCGTCTGAAGCGCAAGGGACACGGACTCGGGCTGGAAGCGAAGCCGATCCCCCGTGCGCAGGCGCAGGTACGGGCCCTGGTCGGTAAGCTCATCCGGCCGCTCCTTCGAGACGCGATACGACCAGGCCTGGATGTCCGCCAGGGGAATCACCTGTTTCCCGACGGTGGGAATTTCCACCGGAAGGGTTTGCTCGCCGACGTCGCCGGTGACGATCTGCCCGTCGGTCAGCAGCGCCCGCATTTGCCCTTCGGCGGCGCCCCAGGCGACCATCCCCACGACACGCTCGGAGGGAAGCTCCAGGTCCCCCCGGGCGGTGGTCATCCGGAACTTCGGCAGGGAAACGGTTCCGAGATATTCCTGTCCGTCCCGCAACACCACGCGGTCCAGGGACTCGTGGCGATCCAGGTCCATATCCTCAGGCCCGCCGACGGCGCCGACGTTGGCGATCAACCGGCGGACGCGCACGGGCAAATCCTTCAGAAATTTCTGAGGTTTGAAATTCTTCATCAGCGACATGAGTTTGTCGCCGGATACTCGTTGCGCCTCAAAATCGACCAGCACCATCGTTCCGCCGGCGGGAATCGTGAAATTGTAGTTCACGTCGAACCGATTTCCCTGCTGCGTGACGGACGGGCGCAACTTGCTCCTGGGCCCGCACACGACATGCAGCGTTCCCGGAATCTGAGGGTTATTGTTGGTGGTGGTGACGAACGCGAAGGACTTCTCCGAGAAGCTGTTTTTCCCGTCGTTGGTGAGCAACGACGAAATCCCGTAATTCAGATACGTTTGCATGCGGATATCGACGCGCTTGGCCGGACCGGTATTGTGGTAGACGTCCATGAACCGGGCGATTCCTTCCTTTTTGAAGATTTTCACCCGACGATAGACGCGCAACTGCTGGTGATCCCACGGGCCGATCTGCACTTCGTCGCCGGAGGCACTCACAAGACCCTGGTTGTTCCGGGTGTAAAAATTGTTCCCCTGCACGTGCAGGTACAGCCCGTTGGCGTACACGTTATTGGTGCTTTGCTGAATGAATCCCTGATTCAGATAGATTCCCCACATTCCTCCCTGGGTGTCGTTGCATTGGAACGTTCCGTGCATGGTCTTTCCGCCCGACAGAAGAAGACCTTTGGGAAATGTTCCCGATTCCCCGCCGGCGGCGGGGTCAGCCGCCGGGATGTGCATTAACTTCATCTGTGCGGAAACGAACCCGGGGGGTAGAATCGTCAGAAGGATCGTCAACCAGGCGAATCGATACACGCGTTTCATACGATCGTTCCTTTCCATTCGCGTTTCCATAGTGTCTTGGACACCTCACGGGGGGTTCGGGTTCCCCGCGGATGGAATTTTTTTTCCATTCCAATCCCACCGAGCAAGACAAAGGATGGGAATTTGGTTATGATGATAATCAGGTTCTTCGCCTATTATGGAGCCGGCGAGGTGGGAATACCATGAAAATCAGACTTATCGCCATTGATCTGGACGGCACGCTGCTGAACAGCGACAAGGAGATTACCCCCGCCGCCGTCGACGTCATCCGCCGGGTGCGGAAGGAGAAGTCCGTCGGGATCGTGATCACGACCGCCCGCCCGCCGCGCTCGACGCTCCCGTTCTACAAGCAATTGTCCCTGCGCGAACCGATGATCAACTACAACGGCGCGCTGGTCTGGATGCCGACCAACGGGAAAGTGCTGCTGCATCGGCCGATCCCGTTCAACATCGCCCGCGGGATCATTCGCTGGGCGCGCGAGCGGTTTCCCCATATCCTCGTCTCCGCGGAAATCGGCGACAAGTGGTACACCGACGCCTTCGATGAAGCTTCCAAAGCCTACCTGACCGAAACCGCCAAAACTCATCGTCCCGACGTGATCGGGCCGTTCGACGAATGGCTGAACCAGCCCGTCACGAAACTCCTGCTGCTGGGCAAACCCCGATGGATCCAGGCGACCCGCCAGGCGATCCGGGAAGACCTGCCCGACGAAGTGACCACCGTGCAGACGGAGGATTTCCTGCTCCAGATCATGCAGGCGTCGGTGTCCAAGAGGGCGGCCCTGGAGACGGTGGCGGCGGAGTATCGCATCCCCCGCGAGCAGATCATGGCCATCGGCGACAACGCCAACGACGCGGGAATGATCCACTGGGCCGGGGTGGGCGTGGCGATGGCCAACGGACACGTCACCTGCCTGCAGGTGGCGGACCACGTCACCGATCATCACGACGAGGAAGGCGTCGCCAACGTCATTCGCCACATCGTCCTGGAAGGCAAAGCTCCGCAGGGGGTATAAGGACCATCGTTGCCGGAATCACCGGACATCTCGAACGGCGCGGATCTTATCGCCGCCGTCCGCACCGCCGCCCAAAACGCGCCTTTCCTGACCCGGCTGGGCAAACTCCTTCAGGAAGCCCAGCGGGACGTGGAGCGCTTAAATCCCTCCTGCCGCGCGTGCGGTCAATGCTGTAATTTTTCCGCGAAGAACCATCGTTTGTTCGTCAGCACCGGGGAATTGGCGCTGCTGACGATGACGCAACCGACGCGCCCCGCCGAACGGTTGGAGTGTCCCTATCAGCAAAATAACCTGTGTACCGCACGAGATCGCCGCCCGCTGGGTTGCCGGATATTTTTCTGTAATCCCAATATTCAAAATGAGTTACACGATATCTACGAGGAATGCCACCACCGAATCGTCCAACTCCATCAGCAGGCGGATATTCCTTACCTCTATGGAGAGATGACCGCCTGGCTGAGGCAGCTCCAGGTCGAATTGTGACTCTTCGGGGGCAAGAGCACCCCAAAACACGCGCAAGTTTTCTTTTGACGGAGAGTTGAAGAACCGATAAAGTATCTGGACGCTTTGAACCACGCGAACCGTGATACGACGCGTGGCGGTGGAGTGGTCCGTACAACTAACCCGCACATCGGCTGGATCGACCAGCCGAGAAAATGGTCCTCCGGACGGAAAGCATCCCCGGAAGACTCTGGGTAGGAACGAATTGACGGAGATGTTGAGCATGTTGAGGAAGGCATTGTTCCTATCGATCGCCGTTTCGTTGGGCAGCCTGGTCGTCGGTTGCGGCGGCGGCTCGACAGCGGCGGAAATCGCCCAAAGTTACGGAATCTTAAATCGCGGCGACCTTCAACCGAAAATCGCCGGTGTGATCCAGTCCGGACAGGCCAACGCGATGGTCGCCGAGGGGATCGCCAAAAAGCGACATCGCGTCAACGGCAGCGGGAAGGGGCGCGTTTTGGTGACCGAGTATCTCATCGAGGGCGAGGTGTACCGCGTGGAAGTGCGTCGGGCGATCGATCCGACCATGAATATCGACGCGACGCAGATTTACTACGCCGACAGCGAACTGGGCCCGAAAAAGCAACTGATCACCGCCGTGAAATTGCTGAGCGTCTGGTCCACGCTGAAGAATCAGAGTTTCGAGGCCCGCCCGGAAATCGCCTACCGCGCGTGGCGCGATCTGAAGGGGCAGGTGCATGACGTGGTGGTGAAAAAGGGCGACGAACCCGAATGGACCACCGGCGACGAAAGTCTGAACCTTTTTATTCGCACGAAGAAATGGCCTTTCGTGGAAATGTGGTTCCGCGGATTGACCGACGACCTGCGCGCCTCCAGCGCCGGTGCGGGGGAAAACGACCTGGCCCCGGACGGCCGATGGATCACGGAATCCGCCGGCGAAGGCGTGCAGGGTCAGAAGACCGACGTGAACGGACAGACGTACTTTATCAATCTGAAATTGGCCGACGCCATCGGCGCGTGACGCTCCGGACGCCCAGGGCGATGGTTACGAAGTTGGAAAGGTTTTACGACGATGAAGAAAGTCATTTTCCTGCTGCTGATCTGCGGCGCGATCCTGGCCGGTTGCAGCAACAACTCGGGCATGGTCGACGATTCCTCCGATCGAAACCGCCGCCTTTCGGCGGTCTACGACACCGACGAACGACAGCTCATCGACGATTGGGATGAATTCTGGCTGTTCGACCAGAACCTCAAACTCACCGAATGGCACGTGTTCGTCGGAGACTGATCGCTTCGGAACACTCGACAGGCAAACCGCGTCCTTCCGGGATCCGGTGGAGAGAACCAATAGAAAAAACGGCGTTCCCAAAAGGACGCCGCTTTTTTTGAAAACCCGTGACGGTTCGCAAAATCATCCGCATCGCCCAACAGCGCCGAACGAAAAACCGATCCAAGAATCGGCTGGCCGCTCGGCGATGTTCTTTATTCCGCAAAAATTCCGCGCAACAAAACGCCCCCGCGTCCTGCGGGGGCGGAATCGCGTAAGTTTATATATCAAAGAGAATTAGACGGCCTGGGCCTGGCGACCTTCTCTTCGTTTACTGCTGATGATCTTTCGGCCTTTGCTGGTCCGCATCCGAGCGCGAAATCCGATCTTCCGGGCGCGTTTCCGTTTTGACATGCGATGAGGATAATGCGTGGTCATATCAACGTCCTTCTCTTGTCTTCCGTGAGGTCTATCGAAAAATTCCGAAATTACGAGCCGTGGATCATATCACGCGACCGCCCCGTTGACAAGGAAAAATGCGCCAAAACTTTTCCCCCGGAACCGGTCGATAGTGTAGGTATGGTATTTCGATCGAAGCATGAGTGAAACACCTAACCAACCCGTTCCCGTCGAACCGCCGTCATCGCGCGGACCGGGAGATACCCGCGGACTGAGCGACACTCGCGGGTTGAGCGACACCCGCGGACTGAGCGACACCCACGGGCCCGGCGACACGCGCATGGGCGAGATTATCGCCAAACGGCAGATCCCCGGATTCCAGATCCTCGAAAAACTCGGTGCCGGCGGAATGGCCGTGGTCTTCAAAGCCAAACAGCTCAGCCTCGACCGCATCGTGGCGATTAAAGTCCTCCCGCGGCGGTTCTCCAAAGACGAGGAATACGTCAAACGTTTCTACGCCGAAGGACAAGCGGCCGCCAAACTCAACCATCCCAACATCGTCCAGGCCATCGACGTGAACGAATACGCCGGATACCACTATTTCGTGATGGAATACGTGGAAGGCAAGACCGTGTACGACGAGTTGGAGTCCGGGAAGGTGTACATGGAGAACGAGGCGCTGAACCTGGTTCTCCAGATCGGCGGCGCGCTGGAGCACGCCCACGCCCAGGGGCTGATCCACCGCGACGTGAAGCCCAAGAACATCATGATCACCCACGACGGCGTGGCGAAGCTGATGGACATGGGTTTGGCGCGCCTCGCCGACGACGCCCGCGCCATCCAGGCCGAAGCCGGCAAGCTCTACGGAACGCCCTATTACATCAGCCCGGAGCAAATCCTCGGCCGATCGAACGTGGATTTCCGCTGCGATATCTATTCTCTCGGCGCGACGCTGTATCACATGGTCGCCGGGCGCGTGCCCTTCGAGGGACGCGACGCCAAGGAGATCATGATCAAGCACGTCAAGCAGAAGCTCGTTTCGCCCGACCGGTACAACATGGACATCTCGTTCGGCCTGGTGAAGGTGATCCTCAAAATGATGGCCAAGCGGCGACGACACCGCTACGCGACGACCGCCGAGATGATGGACGACCTGCGGTCGGTGGATTTCCTGCTGGAAGTGCAGGACGCCGACGACGGAACCGCCCTTTCGGGCCTGGGACGAACGGCCGAGGAATACGACTTACCGCCGATCCCCCCACCGCCGCCTCCGCCGAAACGAACCTCCCAGTTCACCGGCAAAACCAAATCCGGAACGAAAACCGGTACACAATCCAAAACCAAATCCGACGACGTTCCGCCGGCGGAACTCCTCCTGCCCAAAACCAACAGGATCCTCATGATCGGACTGATCGTCAGTGTCATCCTGAACATCATGCTGATCCTCCTGCTGTTAGTGAAATCAAAATAACGAGCCGACCGCGTAAGCGGTCGGTTTCACTTTACAAACTACGCCCATGCGCCCCGAAACGAGAGACGACTGGTTATCCGCGTCCGACGAGAAACTCCTCGCCGGGTGTGACGTGCATATCTACAAAGCCTCCGGCCCCGGCGGGCAGCATCGCAACAAAGTCTCCTCCGCCGTGCGGCTGCATCACCAGGCCACGGGCGTCACCGCCGTGGCGAACGATTCGCGCAGCCAGCATGACAATCGTCGCCGGGCGCTGTCGCGGCTGCGGATGAACCTGGCGCTGCAACTGCGTCAACCGGCAGCCTCCGCCGACGCCCTCCTGCCGACGGTGGTGGCGGAGTGTCTTCACAAGCCCAAAAAGCCCACCTCCGACGCGCCCCTGCGTCTCCAGGTCGGCAGAAAGGACGCCCGATTCTGGCCGGTGGCCGCCTACCTGCTCGATTGGTTGGCGGAGGCGGAAGGAAAACTCGCCCCGGTATCCGCGCGGCTGGGCGTTTCGACGGGGAACATCACCAGCATCCTCAAATCCGACCGCCACCTCCTCGCCGCCGCCCAAACCCTGCGACGAGAACACAACCAACGACCGATATCGTGAAACGGAAATAAGGAATACGCGTCCCAGTGCTCGCCGCCCGGCGAATGGGGCAAATTGGTTGCGCCTTATTGGGCTTGGATATACATGTCTTTTTCCACGGGCACGAAAAGACGGCACGTCGGACTCTTATCGTCCCACATCCCCATCGCGGAGAAGATCGTATAGGCCATCAGACGATGGCCGTATTCGTTCGGATGAATAAATCCTTCCGTCAGCCGGCCGATTTTCGTTCCGGTTTTCCGCCAGACGGCCCAGTGGTCAATCAGCGGTAATTTATCAGCTTTGGAAATTTTTCTTACCGCCTCCACATACAACGGAAGATGCGTCAGCCGCATCCGGAGATTGTGCGTATCCCGGTCGGTCACGGTTTTGTCCGGGCCGAGTTCCAGTTGCGTCGCGCGGATCGGATCCAGAGGCATCACGGGAATGGTGCTCTGCAGAATCACCGTGGAGGCACCGGCCTGGCGGCAGCGCCGGATCACCTCGGTGTATCGTTCGGTGAATTGCTTCACGCCTTCAGGCCCGGACACGCAGTCATTCGTGCCGAAAAGGAGAAAGACGACGTCAGGATGAAATCGCGTGACCGATCTGTCGAAATTCCCCAGCAGATCCCCAAGGTTCGCGCCGCTCCTGGCGGTGTTGATGACGACGTCGCCGGATCGTCCCAACTCATACAGCCGTTCATTGAACAGTTCGGAAAAATTCCGCCATCCGTGCGTGTAGACCATCCCGGCTGTGATACTGTCACCGCAGAACAGCCATGTGATCGGTTCCTTTTGTGAGATCAATTCGGACATTGAGGTTTCCTCTGAAGAAGTTGAAGAAGAATCGGTCATCGCCGCGTTCCACGCCAGAATCCCGCCGAGACACACGCACAGGCTTGCCGTTATGATCTGTTTCATTCAATATCTCCACTACCACAGGTAGGGCGTGCAACTCGTTGCACGCGATTTCTCCCGCCGACATTGCGCGTGCAACGAGTTGCACGCCCTACGC
>JAFGJE010000071.1 GCA_016929245.1 Phycisphaerae bacterium | reverse complement strand
TTCTTCCACGGCTGCTGCTTCCACATGTCCGTCGAGAAACCAGAGATTACAGTTGTCATTGTGGCGGAAGTGGGCGCCTCCGGGGGCTAGATACGTAAAAAGCGAGCGAAGGTCCCATGATTGATACCCCCGGCTTGTCGAATCCAAACCAAATGCGCTGTCGGCAAGATGGATATGCCTGGAGGGATTGTCAATTTCATCGGTCTGGAACGCCAGAATTTTGTTGTTCGGACCTGGAATTCCGCCATAGGGAGCATACATCCTGTACCCTTTTCTGGGCCCACCGCCCGGATTCACCGGATACATATACTCACTGATCCGGGCGCCATAGCAATAAAACCTGACATCCACTTCTTGTGCACCTGCCGGAAGATCATCGTCACGGAAGGGTTTCTGCGTCGGGCAACGAGCAATATCCCAACCGGAAATTAATCCCGATACCTTCAGCCATTCCGACCAGGTCGCATAATATTGAACATCGTCGCAGAACAGCATGATCTGTTCGTCATGATCTCCCATATACATATGGGTCGCCGTGCCGCAATTGCGCTGATTGCTCATGCAGACCGTCTCCTGGGCGAGTTGTTTCGCTTTGGTCAGGCTGGGCAGGAGAATGGAAACCAACAGGGAAATGATGGCGATGACCACGAGTAGCTCTATCAACGTGAAACCGCGGGCGATCCGGGTATGGGTTTTTATGAAACCCAACCCGGATTTCACCCGACGGTGTAATCGTAATGGTGGCGGACATAAAGGCTGCCGGCGGTGGGGCTGTTGGTGGTGTTATTGAAAAACAACCCGCCGATCGAGGTATTCTGGCCTACCTGTCCCGCGAGAACACGTTGAGAATGATTCACGCCGATTGCGATGCCGTTGAAATATGCCTGGCCGTTGTAATAGACATGCATATCCCAGGTCAATCTCTCCGTCGGGGTTTCCGTCGTGAGGACCACGGGGGTATTCATGATGATCCGCATATATTTATTCGCCACAGCATAATCCAAACTCAGGCTCGCGGATTGGGTGCTTGTATCTATGCCGGGCGCCGGCACGCCTGCTCCCCCGTAATCCAGCGTCCATAAATTCGTATCAATAGAACTGCCACTGAAATCATCGTAAAGATACAGTTCCGAAAACGCCATCGTCGAACAGAACCCGATCACCATCATCAATAGTATGTCTCTTCTCATTTTCATTCTCCTTTGTTAAGATCTTATATTCCGAACCATCCAACCTTGTTCTCATTTCCGCGAAGCTTCCCGTTGGTAAGCATCCTGTTCCGATGGATCGCGGTGTCACGTCATATCGAGATCGTTTTGACTGAATTTCGTTCAATCAGAGTCGTGGGCAGCATGAATTTCTCCGGTGTTTTCCGTTTCCCGCGAAGAATGTCCTGAACCACTTCGATCACTTTTTTCGCCAGCGAGTCGTGATCCTGGTCCACCGTCGTGTGCGACGGAACGAACCACCGGGAGCGGCCTTTGATCTCGCTGGAAATGATCGACAGTTCCTCCGGCACTTTGATCCGCAGAAGATCCAGCATATACACGGCCTCATTTATGATGGCTTCGCCTTGAATGATCAGAGCCGTGCTGTCGTCCCGGCGAACGGCATTGAGGCATTCCACGATCGTCGTTTTTGTGCTTGTATAAAAATGCGACGGAAGCGGTTCGATTTTTCCGGCAGTGACGGCTTCCTGATACGCCGCCCGCCTCATTCGCCCGCCCCATGAGTTTTCACCGTCGATCAGCAACGATATCCGGCGATGACCTTTGGCGCAAAGATGGTCAATGGCAATTTCCACGCCATGGGCGTGATCCGTACATACGTTGTAACAATCCTCGATCTGCTCATTGATGCTAATCACCGGAATGTTCATGGCGACGAATTTCCGGGCTATGACCTTTGCTTCATCACCATACAGCAGAACAATTCCCACCTTGACATAGCTGGACACGAGAAGGTCGACGTCTTCCGGAGTCACCACTTTTAATAAATACCCGGAATGAACCATTTTCCCCATAATGGATGCCAGCATCATCATCTTGAAGCTGGCGCCGTCACTGAAGGCAAACTCGCTGACCACAATGGCGATGGTCTCTTGCGCGGCGACCTGTTTGGGCGTATAGTTAAACTTCCTAGCCGCTTCCAATACTCGCTGCCGCATATCTTCGCTGACGCCGGCCTTTTGGGTTAACACTTTCGAGACGGTCGTCTTGGAGACAGAGCATGCGTCGGCAATTACATTTATGCTTGACTTCATTTTCAGTCACTTTATTTTAGTTTATCGTCAACTACAGCAATTATATCCTTCTTTTACCGTCTGTCAACAGATTCTTTGATTTCCTCACAGAAAAGGAAAGGGGATTCCCTTCGTTTGACGTCAACATATAAATGTTTATAATAACTTAAAAATAAATTATTTACAACGATTTCTACTGAAATTAATTTGCCGGGAACCGTAAGAAAAAAAATCAAGGCGGGAGTCATTACAATTCGATTCTATTGCTATTGATTTATCATCTCAAAAAATGTAATATGGTAACTATAATTTATATTTAGGTTACGGTAAATCTCGATAGGACATTTTCAAAGGAACTGTGTTTATGATTCAGGCTGTGGAATTAAAAGGCATCAAGCGTCACCCTAAAAATCCGATCCTGACCAAGGACGACGTGCCGTACGAATCGTCACTCGTATTCAACGCGGGGGTGACCAAGTTCAACGGTAAGTATGTCATGACGTTCCGAAACGATTACGGTTTCACGAAGGCCGATTTCCGTGCCGGCAAGGGGCAAGTGGAAACCAATATCGGCCTGGCGTATAGTGATAACGGTATTGATTGGGAGGTATCTCCGAAACCTTGCTTCTCTTTTGTACGCCATGGCGCCAATCGCGCGTACGACCCAAGGCTTACGGTGATCGATTCGAGATGCTATATGTGCTTTGCCGTCGACGGCGACCATGGCGTTTGCGGCGGCATTGCCGTCACGGATGACTTTGATCATTTTGAGATATTGCACATCACGGAACCCGACAACCGGAACATGGTGCTGTTCCCGGAAAAATTCGGCGGGGAATTTGTCCGCCTCGATCGGCCGTTTTCCATGTACGGCAAAGGCGGGGAATTATTCGATACCTGGATCTCCAGGTCCAAAGACGGCGTGTATTGGGGGAAGCACCGGTTTCTGTTCGGCGCGGACGATATTCCTTTCTGCAACAGCAAAACCGGGCCCGCGGCGCCGCCGATCAAAACGAACAAGGGCTGGCTGACCACGTTTCATGCCGTGGAAATCCTGCCCTCGCCGGAGTTGGATGCATGGGATCCAAAAGGATGGAACAAAATTTACTATGCCGGCATCATGCTCCTTGACCCGCACGATCCCTCCAAAATTATCGCCATTGCCGACGCCCCCATCCTGGCGCCGCGGGAAGAGTACGAAATGAAAGGCTTTCGCGGGTCGGCCATCTTTCCCGGCGGCATGATTCTGGAAGACTCCGGCGAAGTGAAAATCTACTATGGTGCCGCCGACACGGTAATGGCCCTGGCGATCACCGACGTCGACTACCTCCTGAAACTCTGCCTGAAATAAGGACACTCCATGAACTCGAAATCAACGGCGCCGCAGAATATCCCTTTCCCCTGGGTGGAACCCCGGGACGAATCCGTGATCTGGCGATATGAAAAGAATCCCGTCGTCGGCCGACATCAATTGCCGTTCAGCAACACCATATTCAACAGCGGCGTCGCCAGGTACGGAAATGAATACGTAGGTGTGTTTCGCGTTGACAGAAGAAGCATGGACAGGACCCTGCACCTCGGCAGAAGCGCCAACGGGTTTGACTGGACGCTTTCCGAAGCGCCGATCGATTTTATTCTCGACCATGAAGGCATCGTTCCGTGCAATCGGCCTTACGATCCCAGAATCATCCAGATCGGCGACCGGTATTATATAATCTGGTGCAACACGCATTACGGGCCGACGCTCGCGATGGCGTATACGGATGACTTCGAAACCTTTCATCAAACCGAAGCGATTTCGTTACCGTACAATCGAAACGGCGTATTGTTTCCAGAAAAGATCAACGGCAACTACGCCCTCCTCAGCAGGCCTTGCAGCAACGGCCAGTGTCAGGACGGTGAGATCTTCTACAGTGAATCTCCCGATCTGACGCATTGGGGGAAATTCCGACATGTGATGGGGCCGGCGTTTGGCTGGTCCGGGACGAAAGTCGGCGCCGGCCCAGCCCCGATTCGAACGTCCGAAGGCTGGCTGCTGATTTATCACGGCGTGCGATCCAGTTGTAACGGCTTTATTTATTCCGCCGGGGTTGCGCTATTGGATCTCGAACAGCCGTGGAAGGTCCTCGCCAGGCCCAGGCCGTTTCTTCTGACCCCCGAAACCGACTATGAATGCGTGGGGGATGTTCCGAATGTCGTTTTTCCCTCCGGCCTGTTGCATGATGAGACAAGCGGAAGACTCGCAATCTATTACGGCGCGGCAGATACTTGTCTTGCGACGGCGTTTACCACAGTAGATCGACTTTTGCAGTTTGCCAAATCGCGGGTTTTTTGAAAACAATTCATTTAAAGCTGTTGCACTAACCTGGCATGGGCGCGAAGGACTGCTCGATTGGAACACCACCGGCCTACCGAGTCCAGACTTCGCCACCGCGCACATGTTCAGCAACGATCGAGCAAAGAGACTACTCGGCTACCGGGAAGTAAATGACCGAACCTGGTTACAAAAGAAACTATCCGCCATCGCTGCAGCACTACGGTTAATTGGAGGACACGCTTGTTAATCCGGAAGAAGTTCTCGCACCTTTACCAATTCTATCCTGAGAATAAACTTTTATCGGAACCGGTATGGTAGTATAATAGCGCGGTACATTACCCCTCGTCTTCACGCCGAAGGCGGAAGGAGACGATTAATCTTTTCTTCCTTTCCTGGGTACTTTGTTCATAGACTTGACGCGGCGGGAATCTTCCTTCCCGCCGCGCGATTTTTTCCCCCCGCATCGGGTTGATTGGGTGGCGCTCCCTGCTTCCGCATGAAGATGGATGATTCCATACGGACTTGGTTTCGCTTCCATTGGGTTTTCCCCACTGTTTCTGGCGACAGCCATATTGACAATAATCAATATCCATGATAAGGTATACTAAATTAAATTAAAAAGGTGCAACAATCAGATGGCCACTAGCGTTCTATACAAGCGTGAGAAACTCCGCAGGATCATTCTATCGGATATCCAGCGCGGCGCGATTGGCGTGGGAGACCGGCTTCCGACGGAAAACGAGATGGTTCGGAAATACCGCATGAGTCGCGCGACGATTCGCGAGGGGATCGCGTTGCTGGTGCAGGATGGGATTCTGATTCGCAAACGCGGGTCCGGGACGTATGTGAAAAGTCATAATCATAAGCGAGAGAATGAGTTAATCGCCGCTCTGGTCGGATTCAATCCCGAGGGCTGGGATAACGCCGGTCAGATCGTTCACGAGATTGAGCGACGGGTGCATGATCAGGGGGGGAACCTGGTTCTCTGCAACCATGCTTTTTCGGCAGAGAAGGCGTCGCTCCATCTGGATAAGATCATCCAGCAGAATGTCGCGGGGGTGGTGTTTTCGCCGATCCAGATTCCCGGAATGAAGGAATTCAACCATGGCGTCGTCCGAAAGCTGGAAGACAATAGTATACCTTTTGTCCTGATCGGCTCCCCCATCTCCGAGGACACGCTCTGCCGGTACAGTTTCGTCAGCACGAACGGATTCGAAGCCACCCGCCAGATCGTCCGCCACCTTCTGCGCGTGGGACATCGTCGCATCGCCTACATTCAGGGATTTTCGGACGTGTTTTCCGCCAACGAGCGGTTCAACGGCTACCTGGAAGAAACCCGGCGTCACGGTTTGGAGATTCCCGACGGGTACGTTCAGGCGATCCAGGTGGGGCAGATCAGTTCCCAGGGGCGCGACGAAATTCATCGTATTCTTTCGTGCGATCCCAAACCCACGGCTGTGATCTGCATTCACGATATGATCGCGCGGAACGTCATGGAAGAGGTGGGAGCGATGGGGATGAACGTGCCCGGCGACCTGGCGGTGGTGGGGTTCGACGACCTGTATTTCGCCGGCGAGCTGCGTCCCCCGTTAACGACCGTCCGCACCCCCTTGCAGCGGGAGGCGGCGGAGAACATGAAAATCCTGTACCAGAAAATCCACGGCACGCTGATCGGCGAACGACAGGAATTTTTAAGCACGCGACTCATCGTCCGCGAATCCTGCGGCGCCCCGCCGGAGCTTCGCGGCGAATTCTCCACGGAAGAAACCGAACGAATCACCGTTACGGAAACCTGAGGTTCACCGGGGCGTTCGGTTCGGAAATCGCTTTTACGGATGGTATAGAAAGGCTTCATCGAATGCGGATGTATTGGACTTGTATCGCCGGAATCCTGTGTGTCGCGCTGGTCGGCGCGGCGTCGGCCGATTCGGCCGCGGGTGAATTCATCGACGGAATGTCGATTCAGCCGACCGGATGGATGAAAACTCCGGAGGGAATCGAGATGGGCGTGGAGTTGTACGGGCGGGAGTGGAATCTCTCCCGGCAGGTGCTCAAGGCTGTGACTCCCAAAGGCGCCCCGATCACTTCCCCGGGCCGATGGTCGCTGGTCGGGGAATTCGCGGGATTCCATTTCCTCGAAAAAATCTCCGCCAAAGGCCCGAATCGAATCCGATATCACGCCGCCGTCAAAAGTCCTTCGGGCGTCCAGACCAACCAGTTGCTCTTCGCGGTCACGCTGCCGATGAAGCTCTACCAGGGAAAGACGATCCTGTGCGACGGAAAACCCCTCACGCTTCCCAAAGAGTATCAAAAGGAATTTTTCCTCGAGGATATGTCCGTCAAAACGGTGGAAATTCCAACCGAGTCGGGCCGGCTGGTGTTTCGTCACGAGGGAAACGTCGTGCTCCAGGATCCCCGGAAATATGGAGATCAGTATCATTGGTTCACGATTCGTTTTCTGTTTTCACCCGCCGGCGGCGTCATTACGAAAAGTTCCATCGATCTGGAGATCGAACTTCAGCCGTACAACACCGAACCGATTTCCATCGCCGCACAAGCGAACATGGGTTTCGCCGACGAAGAGGCCGCCGACGGAAAGGGCGGTTGGACCGACCAGGGACCCGGCAACGACATCTCCGTGCTGCCCGTCGGTCCCAGGCGCCTGGGCGGTGTGTTATTTGACATTCTCGACCCCAAATCCAACGGCGGGAAATCCTGCCTGATCTTCTCCGGGCCGAACCGTCCCGGATTTTTGAAGTCCGTCGCCATTCCCGTGAAGGACAAAACCTTCGCGCAATTGTACCTCCTGCACGCCATCGCCTGGTCGCCGAAGGAATTCGGGCCGATCGGTCAGATTCGCGTCGATTACGCCGACGGAAGCGGGCAGACCATCGACGTGCGGTTCGACCGCGACGTGAGCAACTGGTGGAACGTCCTGCCGACGAAAAACGGCGACACGGTCTGGACGGCGACCAACCAGTCCACCGCCATCGGGCTGTATCTCTCGCGGTTCGCCGTCGAGAACAAGCCCATCCGGCGCCTGACGCTGGAAACGAACCAGCGGGCCGTCTGGATGGTCGTCGGCGTCTCCGGCGGGGAATCCGTCCCGCGTTTGTTCGTGCCGAATCCCGTCTATACCCTCGCGGGCGACGCGTGGACGCCGTACACCTACGATCTGACGGTCCAACCGGGGAGCATCATGGACTTTTCGTTCCTGAACCACGCGCCGGCCGGGAAGTTCGGACGCGTGATCGCCACGAAGGACGGGAATTTCGCCTTCTCTGAAGCACCGGAAAAACTCGTGCGGTTCTCCGGCGCGAACCTCTGCTACTCCGCCAATTTCCAGGACAAACCCGCCTGCGAGCGCCTCGCGGAAAACGTCGCCCGCATGGGGTACAACTCCATCCGGTTCCATCATTTCGACTGCGGCCTCGGCAACTTCTCCAACGCCGATTGTGCCCTGAACACCACCGAACTCGATAAGCTCGATTACCTGTTCTACTGCCTGAAGCAGAAAGGCGTCTACGTCACCATCGACCTGTTCTCCGACCGGGCGGTTGCCAAGGGATTGATCCCCGAAGCGCCCGGAATCGTTCATCATGACATCAAGGCCCTGATTCCGATTCTCGACTCGGCGATGAAGAACTGGCAGGCCTACACGAAAAGCCTGCTGACGCACGTGAACCCGTACACGAAACTCGCCTGGAAGGACGACCCGGCGCTGCTGGCCATCTGCGTCGACAACGAGGACAACATCAACCACTGGTCGAACGAATGGCAGTACGTCCGGGAACTGTATGACCGGAAATTCGAGGAATGGCTGCAAGAGAAGGGAAAAACGTCACTGGACGCCGCCGCCCGGCAGGTCGCCCGGAAGGAGTTCCTCGCGGAACTGCAACTGAACGCCTACCGGAAATGTCGGGAGTTCATTCGCTCCCTCGGCTGCCAGACGCTGCTGACGGATGTCAACTTCCGCGACGATTACCTCACGAAATACGTTCGGCCGGAGCTGGACTACGTGGACCAGCACGCCTACTGCGCCGCCCCGGCGACGATTCACCGCGCCGAGGGATTGCCCATAAGGAGCAACCAGGACAACAACCTGAAAAACGACGTCTCCTTCGTCAGCGGGTTGTTCAATTCCCGCGTGTTCGGGCGCCCGTTCATGGTGACGGAATTCAACATGCCGTTCCCCAACCGGTATCGCGCCCAGAACGGCGTGACGATGGGCGCGTATGCGGCCTTGCAGGACTGGGACGGGCTGTATCGCTTCGCCTACGCCCACACCCCCGGGAATTCCCAGCACGCCGGCACGACGGTCTGGATGGAACTGACGCAGGATCCGATCAGCCTGCTGTCCGAGCGGATCGGGATTCTCCTGTTCCGCCGCGGCGACGTTTCACCCGCGAGGCAGGCGGTTCCGGTGATCCTGAATCGGCGGGAAATCCTCAACCGGGACACTATCGAGGAACTGAAGGACTACACGAAGCTGGGGCTGCGCTATCGCACCGGGCAATGGGACGTGGCGAATCCCGGAACCGCGCCCGAATCCGTCCTGACGGCGTTGGGATTTTCCGCGACGGCGCCCATTGCGGGGATTCCTTACCGAGCGTTGTCAAAGCAGGGCGTCGAGGCGCTGCTTGCGGCAAATGAACCCCGGCCCGGATGGATTACCAGCGACACGAAGCAGGTGTCAATTCAGCCGTCGAAGGGACAGATGGCCGTCGTGACCGACGCGACGGAATGCTTCCTGCTGGAGCGGAACGTCACCCAGGCGGGGAAGGTGGTCGCCGTCGAGAATCAGGGCGCGTTCAGCGTGCTGGCGGTCTGCGCCATGGACGAAGGTAAAAACCTCGCGGACGCCCGGCGGATGCTGTTGTTCCATCTGACCGACAGCACCAACTCCGCGGCGAAATTCTTCGACGAGGAGCGAACCATCACCGAAGAATGGGGAACGCTGCCGCACCTCGTGCGCCGCGCCGCGGCCGTCGTGAAACTGCGATTGAACCCGAAACAAACCCTCCGCGCCTGGGCGATTTCCATGAGCGGCGAGAGGAAGAACGAAATCCCCGTCCAAAAGACGGCCGACGGTTTTGAGATCACCATAGACACAAAACAGCCGACCGGCGGCTGTATGACCTATGAATTGGCCGTAGAACCGGCGGAGTAGCTCCGATAATTGAATAAGGAAAACGTCATGAAATGGATCAAGGAACAACACGTCACAACCCGCCGTTCAGCCAAGCCGGGCGGGTTCACCCTCATAGAGCTTTTGGTGGTGATCGCCATCATCTCCCTGTTGGTGTCGATCCTCCTGCCGTCACTGACGAAAGCCAAGGAGTTGGCCAAACAGGTCGTCTGTGCCAATAACCTGCATCAGCTGGGCTTGTCGTTCCATAACTATGCGAGCGAATACGACGACTGGCTGCCGTTCAGCTACGACGGAACACCCGATTCCAAGGCCAACCGAATGTGGAGGATTGTTCTCCGCCGGTTATATTTCGACGATATGGACTATGAAGATGTCGGCGTGTTTCACTGCCCCAGCGAGGAACAAATCCTGTTGTATCACTACGGCATGAACATCTATATCAACAACGATTACAAGGAGGGCGGTTCACTTGTCTGGTCACCGATCTTCTATCAGATGGCTACGATTCCGGACCCCGTCAGAACCGTTCTGATGGCTGACAATAATCACGAGCTGTACGGGGGAAGCGAAAAATCCACCGTGGTTCCATGGACATGGGGCTGCGGTTCCCAGATCAGCCCGCGGCATATGGAAAACGCGAATCTGTTGTTCTGCGACGGGCATGTCGAATGGCTGCCGGGATACCCCTTACCCGCCGGCACTCCCTGGGAACAGTGGTCGATCCAGGACCACACCATCTGGAAACTCTGGCAATGAAAATCGTAATGTGAGAATAGTTCGTGTTCTGAATCTTCACGCGGCGAGAATATCCTCTCACCGCTTAGTTTCTATCCCGCGCCCGAATCACCGTCCCGCCAGGTGAACGGCCAGAACGGTAACGTCCGCGGGCGTGATTCCGCTGATGCGCAGCGCCTGGCCGAGGTTGAGCGGGCGAATGCGTGTGAGTTTCTATCGAGCTTCATAGCGCAATTGCGTCACGGCGTGGTAGTCGAAATCGGGTGGGATTTTTTTGTCATCCAGATCGAGCATCTGCGCCACGGCCTGTGCCTGCTTTTCCATGTATCCGGCGTAGGCGGCGTCGATCGGGAAATCGGGAAATCGGGGGCGGGAAATCGGGGGACACACACTCATTTCGAATAAATAGGGACAGTCACGAATGGCGCTTCCTTAAGAGGTTTTTTCATATACACCCTTCTTGCTTGCACATTATTAGTCTTTATTAGTTAAGATATTACGCATTATAAGCGATAGGATAATAATCTGAATTCTCCCTTAAGGAAGTGCCATTCGGGACAGTCACCTATTTATTTTATCAGCGGGTGGGTAATACCTTAGACATCCCGAAGGGATCTTCGATCTCCGCTTTGCTTCGAGTCGTTCCCCACCAATGCGGCTGCAATCCAATAGGGTGGTTTACCACCCTTGTCGTCCCGCGGGGGCGTATAGGCCCGTGCCTTTGGCACGGGTCTGGAGTTTGGCGGTTTCTGTGTGTGGTGCGTGGAGGGTTTTCGTGGACGACGGGCTGTTTTTCAGCCTGTGGCCACGTGATC
>JAFGJE010000070.1 GCA_016929245.1 Phycisphaerae bacterium | reverse complement strand
GTGGACATCCATGCGTACGACTTGGCTCGTTCCGTGCCCGTGTAATTCGAATTGACCGGTTCGGCGTCGGTTGTCCGACCCATGTTGGAGGAAATTCCATACGCCGGATCTTCCTGACTCGCGGCACTGGCTTCCCATCCGGATTCGTACAACGGAATATCGCCGCCGGTCTCATTCGGAAAAATCTCACGATAGATCACATCCGCCTGGGCAACCATACCCGTCGCGGCGACGGTTAGAACCAGAACTAGACTTTGTAGCGTTTTCTTCATGTTCCATCTCCTTTGTTGTTGGTTGAACTCACTCTTGCAAAACACGTTACTATCCATTGGCCGGAACCTTATCCGGCGCTTGTGCACGAATTTCGAATCACGAGATTGCAGGGGTAATCGTTGCGGGACATGTCCACCGTCAGCGGTTTGTCCTGGTCCAGGTGCTCGATGAGCATTTTCGTCGCCAGGTAGCCCAGGCGATCCTGGTTCTGTCGGATGGCCGTCAACGGCGGATCGGCGAATTCGCACAGCTCCGTGTCGCCCTCGCAGATCAACCCGATGTCCTTCGGGCAGTACAATCCTTCCGAACGGAACCAGCGAAGCAAACCCTGGGCCACCTGGTCGGAGGTAATCAGAACCGTGGGGCGGTGCGATTCCGGCAGCGATTGCCACAACGCAGCCACCTTCCGCGAAACGGCGTATCCCGCTTCCGCGCCCGCGGTTTCCAGCGGGATCAATTCGCATCGGCCCGCAGTTTGCTCTTGAACGCGCCTCGCCAGTTCGACGGCGATTTCGCGGGGGCGGCGGGATTCCCGCACGTGATACCCCACGCGACGATGCCCCAGCTCATGCGCGTGCAGCACCGCCTGGAGCAGGCCTCCGACGATGTCCGTGGCGACGGTCGGCACGATATCGCCCACCTCGACGCTGTCACCCACGCAGACGCAGGGGATATTGAACGAGCGGAATTTCTCCACGACGGCCGCCTCCACGTTGCCCGTGAGCACCAGCCCGTCGACGCTCCGCTGGGCGACCTTCGAGGGAAACACGAACGTGTCGATGTTCGAGAGGTTGTACAGGCTGACGTTCAGGCCATGCCCCGTTTCCCGGCAGGCGCGTTCCACGCCCGAAAGGATCGTGGCGAAATAGTTGTTTCGCAGTCCGCCCTCGACGGCTTCGGAGAGGATAAACCCGATATGCCCGGTGCGCTTGGTCACCAGCGCCTGCGCCGCGGCGCTGGGATGATAGTCCAGCGCCTTCGCCGCTTCCATCACCGCGCGGCGGGTTTTTTCGGCGTATCGCCCCGGTTTGCGGCGGAGGATGGTACTGGCGGTGCCCACCGAAACGCCCGCCCGTTTCGCGATGTCGATCAATCTTGCTTTCATTGTTAGTAGAAACGTTTCTTCGTAAATGTAGAAACGTTTCTGCATTTCAATATAAACCGAAATCGTAAAATTTGCAAGAGGTATTTTCGACAAAATTCGGAATGATCTCATGTCTCGAGTTTCCTAGATAGCTTGGCGGGGTTCCGTCCCGCCAAGTCTTCCGTAAATCCAGGAGGTGGCGGGACGGAGCCCCGCCACGCAATTCCTTGAATTTAAGGAGGTTAAACTCTGTACTCTCTGTGTGTCTCTGTGGTCAATGAATCTTGCGGAATATCTCATGCCTCCGGCAGGAGGACTTCGATATCGTCCGGTGCGACCGTTTCCAACTGTCATCATTGCGTCGTTCTTTTCATAACCGATTTTTCGCGGCCTTTTCCATTTGTCCTATCTCGATGGAGTACTACCCGTGAGACAATCCGCGGGTTTTCTTATGGACGGAGGTATAAGAATTGCTAAACTGTTCTATTAACAACGTTAGCATAGGTTGAGTGCATGGAACCCAATATCAACATCGCGACGATGAAGACGTTTTGCGACCTGGTCGACACGGGGAGCTTTTCCCGGGCCGCCGATTCGAATTACGTTTCACAGTCGGCCGTCTCGCAGCAGGTGGCGAAGCTGGAGCGCGACCTGTCGGTGCAGTTGATCACGCGCGGGGGCGGAATCATCACGCCCACGGACGCCGGCAGGGCGTTTTACGAAGGCGCCCGTGAAATGCTTCGACGGTACGAGCAGCTCCTGGGCGAGGTGCACAGCGCCTCGGACGCCGTGCGCGGCGTGCTGCGCGTGGGGACGATTTATTCGGTGGGATTCTATCTGCTCGATCCGTTCGTGCGGCGGTTTTTCCGGGAGCATCCGGAGGTGGCGCTGCATGTGACGTACACGAACTGGAATTCCATTTCCGCGGCCGTCATCAGCGGGGAGATGGACCTGGGGGTGGTCGCCTGTCCCGATACCAACCGTTCGCTGGAGATTCTGCCTCTGCGGAACGAGGAACTGGTGGCCGTCTTCCCCCCGAAACACGATCTGACGAACCGAAAAACGATCCTGGCGAAGGACCTGGCCGGCGAGTCGTTCGTCGCGTTTCAGGCGAACGTTCCCACGCGACGGCATATCGACAAGCTGCTCAAAAGCCGGCGCGTCAGCGTGAAGGTCGCGATGGAATTCGATAATATCGAACTGCTCAAACGGGCCATCATGGCCGGGGTGGGGGTGAGCATCCTGCCGCGGGAAAACGTCGAAGCCGAAGCCGCCCGCGGCGACCTGTCCTACGTGCGGTTCAAGGATCCCGCCTTCTGGACGCGCCCCATCGGCGTGTTGCGCCGAAGAGGCAGGCAGGCAAGCCCCGCCGAGAACATGTTCGTCGGGATTCTGAAAGAAGGGACGTAGGAGGAAAACGTTACGTGCTGTCATCCTGAGCGGAGCGAGTCTTCGAGCGAAGTCGAAGGACCTCACGCTCAATTACCCGTGAGGTCCTTCGACATAGCTTGTCCCCAAGGGGCTTCGCTCCGCTCAGGATGACAACGATGGATTTCTACACCTTCACCTTGAATCGTTCGCCTTTTTTCAGGTCCAGGACGAACGCGCCCAGCCAGTCGACCATGCGTTGCAGGTCGCGCAGGTCCATCAGTTCGACGGTCGAGTGCATGTAGCGGATCGGCGGGCTGGTGATCGCGGACGGTACGCCGCCGTTTTTCGTCCACATCACGTACGCGTCCGTGCCGCCGGTCTTCGAGAATGTTTCCACCTGGAGGGGAATTTTCTTCGTCGCCGCCGTTTTGCGGAGACGCTCCACGAGCACGGGGTGATTCTCCCTGCCGATGGAGACGGTCGGCCCTTTACCGAGTTTCACCTCGCCGTGCAGTTTGGAATCGATGCCCGGCGAATCGGTCGCGTGGGTCACGTCCACGGCGATGGCGGCGTGCGGCTGAACGTTGAACACCTGCATCTGCGCGCCGTTGCATCCGGTTTCCTCCTGGATGCTGCTGCACGCGTACAGGGCGCATTTGGGTTTTGCTTTGGAGGTCGCCGCCACGCGCAGCACCTCGGCCGCCACCCACACGCCGATGCGATTGTCCAGCGCCCGCGAGACGGCGATGTTCTTGTCGAGCATCTCGAAGTCGTCCACGAACGTGATCGGATCGCCGACGGCGACCTTGCGCTTGACGGCTTTGCCGTCCGTCGCGCCGATGTCGATGAACACCTCGTGCATCTTGGGCGATTTGGAGTCCTTTTCCTTGTCCTTCAGGTGGATGGCCGTCGCGCCGATCACGCCCCGAACCACACCTTTTTGCGCGTGAATGTTCACCCGCTTGCCGCTCACGAGCGCCGGATCCACGCCGCCGATGCTCTGGAAGTAGATGAATCCCTTGTCGTCGATGTGTTTGACCATCAAGCCGATCTCGTCGATGTGCCCGTCGATGAGGATTTTCGGATCGCCCTTGGGGTTCAGGACCGCCACGGCGTTTCCGTACGCGTCGGTGTGCACCTCGTCGGCCCACTGGCGGACGTACTGACACCAGAGTTTTTGCCCGGCCGACTCATAGCCGCTCGGGGTGGGCGTGGTCAACAATTCACGAAGAAAATCGAGCGATTCGCTGCGCATGTTCATCATTCCTTTGCTGTAAGTATGGTGGGTGTATTCAGGGCGCTAGTATACGCGCGAACTCCCGCGGCGACAATGGGGGATGAATCAGGAATTCGTAATATTGAAAACGCCATCTATCTGTCATCTCCTCAGGAGCCCCTAGGGCCTGAGCGGAGCGAAGCGGAGTCGAAGGACCTTACGCCAAGTTACCCGTAAGGTCCTTCGACTTCGCTCGAAGACTCGCTTCGCTCAGGATGACAATACGTAATTTTTTATCACGTTCGTTGAAATTGTTTGTGCAGGTCTTTTAGGGTCATGCGCAGTGTTGTAGGTCGGCCGTGGGGACAGGCGGAGGATTTGTCCACCTCGTCCAACCCCGCCAGGAGTTGTCGCATTTCCTCCTGTCGCAGCGGCTGACCCGCCTTGACGGCCGCCTTGCAGGCCATCATCGCCAGGACCGCTTCCAACAGTCGTTCGGGGTCGGTCGTTTCGTCGTCGTTCAGGGCGTCGAGCAGTTCGCGGAAGAAGGCGTCCATCTTCACGCCGCGCTCCGCGAGAACCGTGGGATACTGCTGGACGGCCCAGGTGTTCGGGCCGAACGGCGCGACTTCGATTCCGAGTTTCGCCAGCAGTTCCGTCGATTCCTCCAGCAGCGCCGCCTCCGCCGGCGACACCTGCACCGTCCGCGGGATCAGCATCCGCTGGGCGGTCAGCCGGCCGGAAGTCAGCCGGCGATGGAATTCATTGTACAAAATCCGCTCGTGCAGCGCGTGCTGATCGACGATCATCAACCCGTCGGCCGTCTGCGCGACGATATACGAATCATGCACCTGCATTAAAGGAATCGCGGGAAAATCGGGGTGGATGTCTTCCGTTGCTGTTTCGGTTGGGATGTATTCCGAAGATTCCTCTTGCGGAGCCGGCGAAACTATTTCAGAACGGCTGGATTGTGATTCCGAAAGTAATGTTCCCGGATATCTTCTCTCTGAGTCTCCATGTCGGAGTTTATCCCTTAGGGATGGTAATTCTTCCAATCCGCAATCCGCATTCCGCAATCCGCAATTCTCCCGCCTCCGAATCCCCTCCGGAAAGCTCAGTCGCGGCTGGGGCGGCGGGGTGGACTTGAAGAAATCCGCCAGCGCCTGTCGGAGCGATTCCTGCCGGGGTTCCTCCGGACGAGCGGCGGTGTCGAACTCGCCTTCCACGTCGGGCCGCAGGTCGCTTTTCTGGAGCGTTTCCCGCAAACTCGCCAGCACCTCGCCGTACACGCGATTGGAATCGCGGAAACGCACCTCGATTTTCGTCGGGTGGACGTTGACGTCCACGTCCGCGGGATCGATTTCGAGGAACAGGAAGACAGCCGGGTAGCGGTTCGGCGCGAGTAAACCACGGAACGCCTCCCGCAGGGCGTGTCCCAGCAGGCGGTCGCGGATATAGCGGCCGTTGAGGAAGATGTACTGCCACTTCGCGCTGGATCGCGCCGCAGAGGGCGGGCCCAGCAATCCCGCGACGCGCACCGGCCCGGTGCGCTGCACGATCGGCAGGAGGCTTTCGGCAAGGTCGGGCGTGAACAGATCGGCGATGCGGCGGCGGGTGTTGTCGCACGCGGGCAGGTTGAGCGTTTCGCGGTTGTTGTGACGCAGCGTGAACGCCACCCGCGGATGCGGCAGCGCCAGCCGGGCGATCTGCTCGCTCACGTGGCCGAACTCCGTGTTCGTGGTGCGGAGGAATTTCCGCCGCGCGGGGGTGTTGAAGAACAGGTCTCGAATGGTCACCGTCGTGCCGACGGCAGCGGCGCAGGGAACGGGCGGTTCGACGGTTTCCCCGCTGGCGGCCACCTCCCAGCCGCCTTCGTCGTCGGGACGTCGGGTGCGAATCCGCGCGTGCGAAATACTCGCCACCGACGCGAGCGCCTCTCCGCGAAAGCCCATCGTGCCGATGGCGAACAGGTCGTCCTCCGCGGCGATTTTGCTCGTGGCATGCGGCTCGAACGCCAGCGCCGCGTCATCCTTGCCCATGCCCGAACCGTCGTCGGTGACCTGGATAAGCTGCTTTCCGCCGTCCTCGACCGAGACGTCCACGCGCGACGCTCCGGCGTCGAGGGCGTTTTCGACGAGTTCCTTCACGACGCTCGCCGGCCGCTCGATCACCTCGCCGGCGGCGATCTTATTCACCAGGTGCATGGACAGTTTGGCAATGGGCATGAAAAGAGCATACCAAATCCCCCCGGCCGGGTCACGAAGGAGTAACGAGAATCCAAAGATCGCTGTCGTCCCTCCGGGACTTGATTATATTCAACCTTTTACCGGGGGTTCGCTGCGCTCACCCCCGGCTAAACGCTGCCCAGCCCTCCGGGCTTCAAGACATAAAGATTACCGTTTCTTCGGGATTACCTACACGCAATTGATGCATCGAACATCTTTTCGAAAGTCCCGAAGGGACGTCAGCGTTTAGCCGGGGCGTGAGCGAAGCGAACCCCCGGAACTGATGCCCCCCATCCCTCAAGTCCCGAAGGGACGGCAGCGAATCAGCGGAGATATCGTTCGTCGTAGGGAATGTTATGCCGTTTCAATAAGGCAATGAGTTCCTCTTCAAACGTCATCTTCCTGTGATGCTCCTGTTGATTTTGAATATAGTTCAGCACTCTCGGTACGGCGGAATGGGAAATGGAAAAGGCCGCGTATCCGTCCTGCCAGCCGAAGTCCTGATGATTCGGAAATGTAGTATGAATCCAACCTGAAGAGCCGGCTTTCATCTTCTGGATGCATTCGGAGATCGCGACGGTTGGGGGAAGAATCGCCAGGAGATGGAAATGATCCTCCGGGCCGTTGGCTTCGAGCAGTTGGCCTTGGAGTTTGCGAATGACGCCGCCGGTGTATTTCACCAGTTGGGGCAGAATATCCGCATGAAGAAAAGGCCGCCGTTCTTTGGTGGAATAGACGATGTGATAATTCAGATTCGTGAAGGACATTGGGGTTTCCCCTTTCGTGACATCGCTGCCGTCCCTCCGGGACTTGTTTTTTTAGAAACCTTATCCGGGGGTTCGCTTCGCTCACGCCCCGGCTAAACGCTGTCGTCCCTTCGGGACTTGTTTTTATATCCCTTTTCCGGGGGTTCGCTTTGCTCACGCCCCGGCTAAACGCTGTCGTCCCTCCGGGACTTGATTTTTTATATCCCTTATCCGGGGGTTTGCTTCGCTCACCCCCGGCTAAATGCTGGCGTCCCTTCGGGACTCAATTACAACCGTAAACAATCATTCAATCATCAGATTCTTTCTATTCTTTTAGATCATATTCCTTGATCTTCCGGTAGAGCGTTCGTTCTCCGATGCCGAGGAGTTGGGCGGCTTTTTCGCGGTTGCCTTCGAGCATCTTGAGGGTGTTGCGGATGAGTTGCTTTTCCGCTTCCTCGATGCTGATGCCGGCCAATTCGCTGAATTGTCCCTCGGCTGCCCCGGCCGGCGGGGTGTGGATCTCGGCGGGCAGATCGTCGACGGTGAGTTTGTCGCCCGTCGCGAGGACGACCATGTTTTCGATGACGTTGCGCAACTGCCGCACGTTGCCCGGCCAGGGGTATCCCATCAGCACCCGCCGGGCTTCGGGGGAGACGCCCTTGATCTTCGTGCCGTGGGCTTTGTTGCCCGCCTGGATGAAATGATCGATGAGCATGGGGATGTCCTCCCGCCGGCGGCGCAGCGGGGGGATGTCGATCGTCGCGCCCTTGATCCGGAAATACAGGTCGTCGCGGAACTCGTCGGCCTGGACTTTCTCGGCAAGGTCGCTGTTGGTCGCCGAGACGATCCGCACGTCCACGCGCACCGGTTCGTTGGCGCCCACGCGGACCACCTCGCCGCTTTCCAGCACGCGCAGCAGCTTGGCCTGCATCGGCAGGGGCATGTCGCCGACCTCGTCGAGGAACAGCGTTCCCCCGTCGGCGTGCTCGAACCGGCCGGCCCGTTCGCCCGTCGCGCCGGTATAGGCGCCCTTGACGTGCCCGAAGAGTTCATCCTCCAGCAGCGTTTCACTCAGGCCCGCGCAGTTGATCGCGACGAATTTCTTCCCCGCCCGCGGGGAATTCTGGTGGATCGCGTTGGCGACGAGTTCCTTGCCCGTGCCGCTTTCGCCGAGAATGAGCACGGGAATGTCGCTCGGGGCGACGCGGCGGACGACGTCGAGATTTTTCAGCATCGCCGGCGAGGAGCCGATGATATTGCCGAACCCGAATTTCTCGTCAAGCCGTTCGCGCAACTCGTGGATCGTGCGCTTCTGGGCGGTCATCTCGGCCGCCCGGCTGACGATCACGCGGAGTTCGTCCAGGTTCAGCGGTTTTTCGACGTAATCGAAGGCCCCGTTCTGCAGGGCGGTGCGACACGTTTCCACGGACGAGTGCGCGGTGATGAGAATCACCTTCGCGCCGGGGGATTTTTCCCGCGCGGCGTCCAGCACCGCCAGGCCGTCCGGGCCGGGCCCGAGCATCAGGTCCGTGATGATGATGTCGAACGGCTGGGTCGAAAGTTTCGCCACCGCCGTCTGCCCGTCGTTGGCGATGGTGCAATGGTGCCCCATGCGCGACAGGCCTTCGCTGATCGCCTCGGCGTGGGCGACCTCGTCCTCGACGATCAATATCTCCGCCATGGTGGTTTCGATGGATTTCATGGCGAACAGACTACCGTTTCGACGCGACACGAGCAAGGGGGGGGAGATTGCGGATTTCGGATTGTGGATTGCGGATTGACGGAATACACAGAAGAGTGGGGATTGTGGTTTGAGATACTTCTACGATATCAGGAATGTGTCGTCTTGTTTTTGGAACGCCGGTTCTTGTTTCGGCAGGCGCGTCAGGTCGAATTTATCCTGCAGCGTCGGCAGGTCGATTTCCTCGCGTTTGTCCAGCAGGCCTGACCAGTAGGCCAGCAGTCCCAGCATTCGTTCCGGTGTGGTTCCGGCGTCGATGTAGTGGGAAATTCGCGTGTCGCCGTGACGCTTGGCGAGTTTTCGCCCGTCCGGGCCCACGATCAACGGCAGGTGCCAGTACGTCACAGCCGGCCTGAGTCCCAGCAGGCGGCGCAGGTATATTTGCATGGCTGCTGACGGCAGCAGGTCGTGCGCTCGGACGATCGCGTCCACGCCGGCGTCGTCGTCGTCCACGACGACCGCGAGTTGATAGGCCGCCAGCCCCTGCCGGCGGAAGATCACGAAATCCCCGCAATAGGTTGACAGGTCGAACGTCCGCGGGCCCGCGAACTGATCCTCGAACGAGATCGGCTGATCGTCCACGCGCACGCGCCACGCGGGAGGTTGGCCTGAATCCGCTTCCGCCTGGGCGACTGAGGCGTATCGGCTACGACACGTTCCGGGGTACACCGTCAGGCCGTCTTCCTCGGCCGGGGCGCTGGCGGCGCGGGCGATATCCGTGCGGCTGCACGTGCAGGGATACGCTACTTCCGCTTTAACGAGTATTTCCAGGGCGTGTTCGTAGGCGGCGGTCCGTTGGGACTGGTAGACGATTTCACCCTCCCACGTCAGGCCCAGCCATTCCAGTTCGCGGATCGCCTGCTCGGTCGCTTCGGGTTTGACGCGCGGGCCGTCCAGGTCTTCCACACGAAACAGCACGCGCCAACCTTGTTGTTTCGCCAGCAGCCAGTTGAGCAGAAACGTTCGGGCGTTGCCCAGGTGCAGCGCCCCGGTCGG
>JAFGJE010000069.1 GCA_016929245.1 Phycisphaerae bacterium | reverse complement strand
CATCTATCACAGCGGCCTGTGGCGAACCTACTGGACACAAGAAAAAGCCGCCGCCTGAGGCCGCCATGATTTATCCTCGCACACAAACACCCGCGTCGTCGAAAACACCCTTGCCTCCATTGGCAAATTTGGTATGATTTTTCCGTCTACGACGGGGTTTGGGCGCCCCGCCGTCGGAAGGTTTTTGAATCCTGTCTGAATTGTCGGTATTGTTTTGAGGTGGATCGGGCGATGGAGGCATTGCGTCAGTTTCGCAAATCGGTGACGTTCGGCGCGCTTCGCGCGGGGATGGAATTCTCAAAACGGGCGACGGATGAGACGTCGGTGGAGCTACTGCGGCATTCGGTCCGGGCGGTTTCCAAAATCGTCCTGCCCTTGCGGGCGCGCCTGGCGACGAACATGAAATCCGTGGACATGTATCGCCCGGAGCTCATCGACGCCCACCTCGACCGCGCCATCGACCAGATGGTGATGATGGCCCACGTCTTCCGGGCCGGGTTCGCCAACAGCGGCTGTCCGGAACGCTTCGCCTTCGACGAATCGTTTCAACTCCTCCAGCAGGCCTACGACACCGGGCGAGGCGTGATCAACATCGCGCCGCACTTGTGCGGCTATCCGGTGTATCCGCCGATCGTCACGCCGCGGATTGACTGCTGCATCTACATGCGTCGCAACAAGGATCCGCGCAAGATGCGGATCAACGAAGCGATCGGCCTGGCCGGGAAGGGGAATCTCATCGCCCCGCCGCCGGACGCGAGCAAAACCCAGCGGCTGACCGTCGCGCTGGAGGTGCTGCGGCAGGGGAAGCTGATGTTCATCACCCCCGACACGCCCCGCAAACCCGCCGACGGCGTGCCCGTGCAAATCTTCGGCAGAACGGTGCATTTCCCCACGGGCGTGTTCGTGATGTCGCTGCGGACCGGCGCGCCGATCGTGCCGACGTGGTGGTACTGGCGGGACGGGCAATATCACATCCACTACTCCGAACCCATCGAACTGAAGCGCGGCGGCAACCTTCGCGAGCAGAGCGAGATGGCCACCAAGAAATGGGCCTCCGACGTCGACGCGTATCTGCGGAAATATCCGGAGATGTGGTGGAACTGGTTGGATAAGCGCTGGACCCAACTCCTACGCCACGGCCGATTGCTCTCCCGCTCGGAAAAACCAAACGGCAACGGGAACGGACAAAACGCCTGACCACTCTCGTTCCACGTGCAATCTTGGCAGTTTTTCTCTGGGGGATTTGCCAGTTTTGCAGGGGGATACGTCCACGTCGATACCATACCGGCCAACCTAAACAAGGCCGACCATAACTGCTTGCTATAAAACATGTTAGGCGGACTCCATCTTCCGGAATGCAGATTCCAGACCTTCTCTTCTGGCACGGGCGCTGCATATTCTCTTTTGTAGGCCTTGTCGCCTTTGGAATTGTCGCGGGTCGGCTGCGACGGGGCGGCAGGGATTTTGATGAAAATCGTAAGATAGTATGGGAAGGAGGTTCGCCATGAACCTGGTGAAACGACGAAATGACAGTACTCGTCCCCTGGCTCGCCTCCGGGACGAGATGGACGATCTGTTCGGGCGGTTTTTCGACGACTGGGACATCCCCGGCCTGGCGCCGATGCGCGGCGGGTGGCTGCCGTCGATGGAGATTTCCGAGCAGGAGGACAAAATTCTCGTGAAGGCGGAACTGCCCGGCGTCACGAGCAAGGATATCGACGTGTCGGTGCGGAACAACGTCCTGACCATCACCGGCGAGAAGAAGGAACAAACCGAGGACAAAGGCGAAGGATATTACCGATCCGAGCGCCGATACGGAAGCTTCCGCCGGGACATCCAGCTGCCGTCGGGGATCGACGAAGGCAAGGTCGAAGCCGCCTGCAAGGACGGCGTGCTGACGGTGACGCTGCCGAAATCCGAGCAGGCCAAGGCCCGTCGGATTGAAGTGAAAAACTGAATCTGACGCTCAAGTGAAAATGATGCGCGGCGGGAACCCGTTCCCGCCGCGCCGATGCTCTTCAAAGGATGACGGCCTCAGGCGCAGCGCATCCTGAGATGCACTTGATCCGAATAGGGCGCCTCCTCGGCGTTTTCATTCGCGTCGTCCTGATCTTCCTCCAGGAAGTCTTCTTCCTCGCGGGTTTCGGTATTGACGTGGAATTGTTTCCCGCCGATCAGGGTGGTCAGTTCCGAGACGACGGCGTTGAGTTCTTCGGACTGCGAGGTGAGTTCCTCGCTCGCGCCGGCGGATTCTTCGGCGCCGGCGGCGGTTCGCTGCACCACCTTGTCCATTTCCGCCACGGCGACGTTCACCTGGTTGATGCCCTCGGCCTGTTCCTGGGACGCTTCGGAGATTTGCGCCACGAGCGCCGCGACTTTCTCGGCGGTCTCGGCGGTCAGTTTCATGGATTTCGCCAGTTCCGCCGCTACGCTTTCGCCGGATTCGGCGTTTTTCCGGGAACCTTCGATCAGGCTGGAGGTGGATCCGGCCGCCTCGGCGCTTCGTTGCGCGAGGCTTCGGACTTCTTCGGCGACCACGGCGAATCCTTTTCCCGCCTCACCGGAGCGGGCGGCCTCCACGGCCGCGTTCAAGGCCAGCAGATTGGTCTGGAAGGCGATGTCGTCGATGGTCTGGATGATTTTGACCGACTCGTCGGCGGACTCGCGGATTTTATTGATCTCCGCCATCATCTGTTCCATCGCCCGCAGGTTGTCGTCCATCGCCTTCTTGACGGAAATCATCAGGCCGTTCGCCTGTTCGGCGTTGTCGGCGTTCTGTTGAATCATCGAGGACATTTCTTCCAGCGACGCGGACGACTCCTCCAGGCTGGATGCCTGTTCGGAGGCGCCTTCGGCCAACTGGCGGCTGGAATTGGAGATCATGTGAATCGCGCCGTCGATTTCCGTGGAGTTGGCGGCCACCGTCGAGATGGTGCGACTGATGATCTTCGTGATGATCTTCGCGACGAACAGTCCCATTCCGACGGCGAGGATCACGGCCAGCATGCCGAGAATCGTCTGGAGATTCTGCCAGATTTTCACCTTGCTCCGCGTGGAGTCGGAGGTGGAGGCGACTCGTCCTTTTTGCTCCGTGATTCCCGCGGCGACCTGCGCTTCCAACGCGTTGAGTTTTCGGGGAATGGAATTCTCCCCGGCGGTTTCGGAGTGCGACAGGAGTCGAGTCAATTGGGCGTTGACGTCCAACTGATGGGATTTCTGGATGAAAAGGTCGTTGATGTCGGATTGGAACCCCGTCATGTCGGCGTCGACGGTCACCTTGTTCTCGGCGAGGAGTTTTTGGTTTTGGATCATGCCGGTCAGCGCGCTTTGCATTTCGTTTTCGATATATTTCAGATCCTTCGGCCGGGCGGCGAGAATAGCGGAGTTGACCTGCGACTGAAGCTCGCAGCAACCCGATTCGAGGGACGCCGCGAGGGTCATCGTCGCGAGGGAACGGTTGATGGCGTCGGACAAATCGCGGAAACTTTTCTGGACGACGCCGCTTTCGTGCTGGATTCCGGCTTTGGCCTGTTCGCTCTCCAGCAGGAGGTCCATTTCCGTGTTGGCGTCCGTGGCGTCGGCCAGCTTTTTCATGCGCGCGTTCAGCGAAGCGATGTCCTCGATGAAGCTGTTCCAGGCGGAGTCGAATTCGGAATGTTCCTGATGGGAATTCCCTTCCTCCTCCCGCAGGTGTTCCTGTTTGCGCTTCAGCAGGTTCGTCGCGGCGGCGGTGATCCGGTTCGTCGCGTCGACGAGGGATTTCTTCTCGTCGCTTTCGGGCAACAGGCTGATTTCGTTCTTGAGCTTCGTGTTGACGTCTTCGATGTCGTTGACGGCGTACCGTAGAGCGTCGGCTTGGTGTATGCCCATCGCCGCGTGCATCCGGGCTTCCAGTTTCGCCAGGTGGTAGCGGAACGCCAAGGCCGCCTTGATGATTTTCAGGGCGTTTTTCGCGGCGGCGTCGAATTTACCGAGTCCCGTCGCGGCGACCTTGGAATTGGTCTGGAGCGCCTGATTCGCCTCTTCGCTCTTCAAGAGCAGTTCCATGGAGGTGTCGGATTTGACCCGCCCGGCCGCGGCGCGGATTTTGGCCGTCACGTTCGCCAGGTCGGCGTCGATGGCCTTGCTTTTCTCGCGGATACGCCGGGCGGTCTCGAATTGCGAACCCTTGGCGGGGATCAGCTCCGAGGCGATCAGATTCAGCGTTTCCCGCGCCTCCGTTTGGGCTTGGTTTCGCCGCAACGCGTCGAGCTTCGTCATGATCGGACCGCCGCCGGCGAGCACCGCGGGATCCTCGGCCGCGTTGATCTCCGCCACCAGCTTGCGGACGTCGGACAGCAGGCATCCCTGCTGCAACTGCGCGTCGGACGTTCGCGTGACGGTGTCCGTGAACGACTGCATCACGTTGCGCATTTGCAGCAGGGCCACGACGCCCATTCCCGCGCACAGACCGGTCAACAGCGCCGAGGCCATAAAACCGATCAACAGGCGCACGCGTATGGTGATATGTTTACGTCTTTTCATGGTGCATCAATCCAGCGTTAAAGGTTTCCCAGCCGCCTTGCGTACTTCGTCCCACTCCGCGCGGGTTCGGAAGGCTTCGTCGCCGGGCATCGTGGTGATGACTTCAAAGTAATCCAGGCTGTAAGGATCCTTTTTCACGTCCGCGGCGGGTTTGCACTTGACGGCATAGACCGTCTGGATGCACTGGTGATCGAAATCGCGCCAGGTTTCCTCGTCTTTCAACGACGTGAACTTACGTCCTTCCAGCGCCTTGCGGAGGGCGGCGGGGTCGAAGGAACCGGCTTTCTCGACCGCGGATTTGTATTCGTTCAAAATGGTATACGCGTACGCGCCCGAGCAGCTCGGATAGCGTTTGTACTTCTCGGTGAATTTCTTGACGAAGGCTTTGCCTTTTTCGTTGTTCGTCAGGTCGGGCGTCTTGTGGAACCAGTCGATCGCGCCGATGACGCCTTCCATGTTGTCCGGCCCGCCGCTTTCGGCCATGCCGAGGGTCAGGTTCGGAACGATGATCTGGGAACCGGATTTCAATCCTTCCCTGGTGGCGATTTCGATGGCGGTGGCCATGTCCTGCCCGAACAGCACCAGCACGAGCACGTCGGGTTTCAGGATTTTGGCGATTTTGATCGCCTTCTCGAAATCCTCTTTCGTGGCGGTGGGGAAGGGCGTTTTGACGCCGCGATGGGCGCCGGTATCTTCCGTGTTGGTGAACTTGCGGAACGACGCCTCGGTCGTGTGTCCCCAGTTGTAATCGGAGGTGATGTAGAAGAATTTCTTTCCGGCGAAATTCTTTTTCATGTACTCCGAGAGCACCTTCGCCGCGGCGTGCGAGTCGTAGCAGACGCGATAGACGTTCTTCTTCGCCTCCTCGCCCGTGGTGGAGGTGGAGTACGTCAGCGTCCCGAAAAACGGGATATTGTTCATGTCGCAGACGGAACCCACGGCGATCGCCACGCCGCTGGACGACCCGCCGAACACCATGCTCACTTTTTCCTTTTCAATCAGGTCGCGGGCGTTCTGTTTACTCAGGTCGGCCTGGGATTTCGAGTCGCGCGTCACCAGTTCGATCTTCTTGCCCAGGATGCCCCCGGCGGCGTTGATTTCCTCCACCGCCAGTTGCGCCGCCCGTAGTTGATCCAGCCCCTGGACCGCGTAAGGACCCGTTTCGGGGTAGTTCAGTCCGATTTTCACCGTGTCCTGAGCGGAAAGGATGGTGGTGACGGCCAGGCAAACGCCCATTGTCAATGCTTTCATTTTCATTCTGCTTCCCTTTCATGTATTTTAGATAAACCCGATTGTTAATCTAAAAAAACCCGTTGAGTGACAAATGACATTCTGGTGGAGCTTTACGAATTGTTTCCGGTTTCGTCAGCGCCGGGATTTCTCGGCGCAGCAACAGCCGGATCAATAGGAATACATCTTCCGCACACAAGCCTATCATCATGTCGGCGGAGTCCGTTCTTTTCTTGAATGTTTTGTTTAGATTTTATGAGGGAAATCACGCGGACGAAATAGGATACAATGATGCGGTATCCGAAGGTACGCGGAGTTACGTTCGCACAACGCCCGCCCGACGGAGAGTCTGGAGAAGGAGTTTTTCGAACGGCGCCTCGGCGGGGAGGGAAACGAACAGCGCCTGGCGACAACGGCAGGTATGGTCCAGGTTCGCGCAAGAATCGCGCCAGGCGGCGGCGTGGCGTTGCCGGAGCGCTTCGGTAACGTTCAGCCGGAGGAAAGCGTCGGTTTCCGCGTGTTGCAGTTGCGTCGCGCCGGTCGGGGCGCCGGAGGCGTCAAGTCGGCTGAACGTGTGCAGGACCACCACGTCCCGCCGGGCGGGATTCCAATGATCCAGCGCTCGAGGAAGGTCGTTTTCGGCGTCCAACAGGTCGCTGATGAGGAACAGGGTTCCGATGTTTCGCCTTTGTCGCAGGAAGGTCCGGGCGCAGGTTTCCAGGGCGGTGGCGCCGGCGGGTTGGAGCGTGTCGAGAAACTCCAGCAGCGGGAGAATTTTCGCGCGGTCGCGTGCGGAGAGGACGGAACGACCGAGCGTCTCCGCGAACGGCTGCACGATCACCCTCCGTCCCCCGCCGACGGCGATATAGGATAGCGCCGCCGCGACGCGCCGGGCGCAGTCGAACTTCTCCCATCCCCCCGCCGTCATCGACGCCGACGTGTCGAGCAGAATCGCCACGTCGGTTTCGTTGTGATGATGAAACAGTCGAACCAGCAGTTTTTCCAGTCGGCCGAAGTATCGCCAGTCGAGAAAGCGCACGTCGTCGCCGGGTGTGTAGGCGCGATGATCGACGAACTCCAGCCCGTCGCCCAGCGCCCGGGACATCCGTCCGCCGGCCGGCGCGCGATCCGCCAGCCGCTTCGCCAGCAGGTGCAATCCCTCCAGGCGGCGGAGAAACGCGGAATCGAAATAGGAACGACCGGCCATGGATAGCGTTAAAAAATCCGTATGGGTGTTAAAACCTCCGCGCGGTGGGAATCCCTTCCCACCGCGTCTTCATTATATTTCTATAGTCACGGGACGCGGCGGGAAAGGATTCCCGCCGCGCGGAGAATTTTTCTCATCACGAGACGAGTTGCACGAACATCTCGCCGCGTTGTTCGTAATTGGTGAACTGATCGTAGCTGGCGCAGGCGGGGGACAGGAGGATCACGTCGCCTTGTTCCGCGACGCTCCGGGCGGCCAAGACCGCCACCGACAGGTTTTCGACGTCCTGCGCCAGGGGGACGGGGGATGTGCGCAGGCGTTCGACGGCGGAGAGGATCGCTCGTCGCGTCGCGCCGAAGGCGATGACGGCCTTCGCGCGCGTGCAGATGACGGCGGCCAACTCGTCGAAGTCCACGCCCTTGTCGTATCCGCCGACCAGCAGGATCGCCTGCCGCGGCTCGAACGCACGCAGGGCGACGATCGCGCCGGCGGGTGTGGTGCACTTGGAATCGTTGTAATACCGCAGGCCGTGTTTCTCGCGGATGAATTGCAGGCGGTGCGGCAGGCCCGTGAATTCCGACAGCGCCGCGGCGGCGTCCTCGCGCGACACGCCCATTTCGCGAGCGGCCGCGAAGGCGCCCTGGGCGTTGGCCTGGTTGTGCTCGCCGGGTAAGAGTAAATTGAACGGTTCGTCGTCGGCGTCGAAATACGCGACTTTTCCCTTCGCTTCGGCGGCCCAGGCGCGGAGCGATTCCTCCCGCCGATTCAGGATCAACACATCGTCGGGTTTCTGGAAACGGAAGATATTCTTTTTCGCGTCGGCGTAGGCGGCCATCGTTCCGTGCCGGTCGAGATGATTCGGCAGGAGGTTCGTCACGACGGCGATATGCGGACTGATTTGGACGATAGGCGTGTCTTCCAGTTGGAAACTCGATAGTTCCAGCACGACGACATGATCGGATTGCATCTCCGGCAGCGTTTCCAGCAGGCTTCCGCCGATGTTGCCGCCGACGTGCGTCGTGAATTTCCGCGCGAGAATGTCCCCCAGCATCGCGGTGGTGGTGCTCTTTCCGACGCTGCCCGTGACGCCCACCACCGGCGCGGGACATCGTTCGAGAAACAGGTTGATCTCGCTCGTTCTCGGCACGCCGGCCCGGGCCGCCCGGACCAGCAAAGGATGCTCCTTCGGCATGGCGGGGTTGATCACCAGAAGTTCGGCTTGCAGAAAATCCTCCTCGCGGTGTCCGCCCAGGTGCGGCGTCACGTCCAGGCCTGCAAGTTGCGAGACGGAATCCGCCAACTGTGATTCCTCGGCCTGGTCGGAAACGGTCACGACGGCGCCTTGCGAACACAGCCATCGCGTCACACCCACCCCGCCGCCGAAACGCCCCAATCCGATCACGCTGACGCGCTTGCCGGTGAGAGTTTCAGGATAGGTTTTCCCATTGCACATATTCACGTTCCGCAGAATCATCCGTGGAGTCTTTTATTTTGCCACCGCCACGGGTCCGAGAGAAAGCGTCGTCGGCGCGGCGATGTTGTATTCTCGCGCCTGCGTGAGAATTTCCTCGCTCGTCACGGCGAAAACACGCTCGATCTGATCCGCCAATGATTCATATTCCCGGCGGTACATCCAGTCGAACCCGACGGAAATCAGCCGGCCCATCGGTTGTTCGCCTTTTAATGTCGCCTGGGAGGCGATTTTGTTTTTCGCGGCCTGGAGTTCCGCCTCGGTCGAACCTTCGTCCATGAATTTTTGCAACTCCCGCCGGGTGATCTCCATCACCTGGCGGGCCTTGTCGGGCGCGGTGGAGGCGAACGTATAGAACACCCCCGCGCCGTCCATGCAGCTATAGGACATGTGGGCTTCGTCCGCCAGGGCGGTTTCGATCAGCGCGTAATACAGGCGGCTGCCCGTCACGTCGCCCAGCACCGTCGCGAGCACCTGGGCGGCGAAACGGGCGTCGTCCTGGTACGACGGCGCGGAACTCATGAACCCCAGGTTCTGCCGGGAGAGTTTTTCATCCACGATCGAGTCGTGTCCGTTCGCGCCTCGCGGGGTTTCGCACGAACGATCCGCGTCGAACGCTTCCCACGAGGAGCACATCGCGTTCGCTTTCTCGACGAAGGCGTCGAAGTCAAGGTTCCCCACGCCCACCAGCGTGACGTTCGTGGGCGAATAGCGGCGATCGAAATACGCCCGCATATCGTCGCGCTTCATCGCGGCGATGGATTCTTTCGTGCCGAGGATCAGCTTGCCCAGCGGGTGGCCTTCGAAATGTTTCGTCATGATCGTTTCGTGCAGGCGGAAGTGCGGCAGGTCGTCGTACATGGCGATTTCTTCCTGGATCACGCCTTTTTCCACGTCGAAATCTTCCTG
>JAFGJE010000068.1 GCA_016929245.1 Phycisphaerae bacterium | reverse complement strand
TCAATTCCCGGCCCATCGTTTTGATCTGTTGCACCTGCATTCCGATTCTCCTTCCAGGATATGTTCCTGAAAGGAGTTATCGACAGACACTCTATAAAATCATAATCATACTTCGCGCTGTAGTATTATTTCAAAAAAAGTATTGACGAGTGGTGAAATTGCGATATAATATATGAACGTTACCGAAATGGGAACGTTCATAATATAAAACATGGCTACACTAAAAGACATTGCGTTGAAGGCTGGGGTATCGGTAAATACCGTATCCCGCGTACTTAACGGAAAAAACCGGGAGATATGGGCCAGTTCCATCCGCCGGGCCGACGAGATCCGAAAGTGCGCCAAGGAGCTTGGTTTCAGGCCTAATGCCGCCGCGAGAATGATGAAACGTGGCAGTTTCAAACGGGTCGCCTGCATCGTCCTCGGTTACGGCCATGAAGACATGTTCGCGTCGTCCATGCCGATCATCTCGTCCACGGGATACGTCAGCGCCGGCACACATGAACTGGCGATGCTGGGGTATCCCAGCGTCCTGGAACCGATCCCGGTGCACTCGGTGACCAAGGATGTCATCAAGGAAGTGGATTTATTTCTGGAAGACGCCGTCGACGGTGTTCTGGCGATCAGTCTGGTGGATAATGTTCCCGCCAAACTTGACCGTCGACTCAAGAATCTGGGCGTACCGGTGGTATGGGTGAACCGCGAGAAAACTCCGGGGCAGGTTTGCGTGTATCCGGATGAAGTTCAGAACAGCCGACTCCTGGCCCGTCACCTGATCGAGTTGGGGCATCGGCACATCGGCTACGTCGGTTCGTGCGGCCATCGTTTCAACGCCGTCGAACGCCCGAAGGGAATCATCGAGGAACTCCAGGCCTCCGGACTCAGCACCGAAGCCGTACTCACCGAATATCGCAAGGACTGGCACGAGCCGGGCGTTCGCGCAGGCATGATCGAGCGGGTTCTTGCCACCTCCCCTCGTCCGACCGCGATTATTTTCGACTACAAGATTTTGTACGACCTGGGCGCCGTGATTCTGTCACAGCATGGGTTGCGGATTCCCGTCGACGTGTCCATCTGTTCGTTCGTCACCGTCGGCGAATCGAGCCCCAGATCGCTGGTGACGTCGCTGGTATTACCGGAAATCGATGTCGCACGTCGTGGCGCGGAACTGCTGGTCGAGATGATCGCGGGGAAGGAACTGGAGGAATACTCCGAAACCTTCATCGGTCGCCTGTACGAAGGAGAGACGACCACCCGCCGGAACGACGGATTGTCCGGCGTTGACGAATAACAATTTCGAGAGGCGTATCTGACAGATAGCGAGTGTGGTTGTTTTTTAAAGAGAGTGAAATGAAAACGGTCTATCAACTTGTCACAGAATTGAAAGGAGAAAGAGCATGAGGACACGAAACTGGTTATGCCTGCTATTGCTGGTAGGGATCATGGTTAATGCCGCATCGGCTACGACCGTGTACAGCACCTGGATGAGCGGTTCTTCCGGGGTCAACACGCGCGAGTATTCCGGTTCCGGAACGAACAATACCGGCGACTGGGCGAACAACGGCGACGGTGACACCACCTATTCCACCTATTTTACCGGTGTGAGCAGCCTCACCAGCGGCGCCAATCCGACGGTGCTGGTGTCCTGGCAGGGAACGGCCAACACGAACAGCGGCGTGGATACGATGCAATGGGACGGTTCCGGTTGGACGTCCCTAAACACCGCATGGTCGTGGAGCAGCGCGGGAACCGGAAACGGGTACACCGACGTTGGGGCCGGAAACCTGGACAACAACGGGAAGATCGACGCCCTGACCACGTATAAATACACCGGCGGCAGTGCCGTGGGCTGGAAGGAACTCGACAACGGTTCGTGGGTCAGCCATGGAGATGTTTCAGCATTCCAGCGAACCACTCTAACCTGGACAGGTGTTTGCATCGGCGATCTGGACGGTGACGATAATCCCTATATTCTGGCGACCTGGAAGGGTTCCGAGAGTCTTACCGCCATTGTGTGGAAGGAATATGTCAACGGTTCCATTGAGAATCGAGGTGACGTTGCCGGTTCGATCATCCAGCCGACGGACCAGATCACTGTCGCCTGGCGGAAAGGATATCTTCAGATGGAGTCGCCATCGGCGAAAGTGATCGTGGGATTCCTGCCGGACCGGTGGGAGTTTACCGACGGGGTGAGGCTGGAGAACATCACGGTTCATAATCCGCCGGGACAATCGTTTGTCATCGACGGCGAACGGTTCGCCGCGATTTCGCTGGTCGCCGAAGACGGCAAGCCATTGGCGAAAGCCCGTCGGCTGTTGCTCTCGGCGGTCAGTACGAGCTTCAACGCGGGATTCCGGCTTCACGATGAACTGATGAACCCCCTCAAAACCACGGGCCTGGACTGGGGCGTTCCGCGAGGCAAACTGTTTTACTACGAACCGACGCCGAAAGGCAGCCCTCCCGTTCTTACAAGCCGGGTGAGTTTGACGGTGAAGGGAGATTTTCTGAAAGGCCTGTCCTACACGCTGTACGATTGGGAGATGAGAAACATCGGCGGCGGCGTCATCGACGGAGAGAGTTTCACGCTCCCGGCGGACAAACCGATCACGTTCGTGAAGTTCAAACGAAAATGATGCTACTCAATCGACGTGATGGAGATCACCGCCGGCATTCCGTGTTCGATGATCTGATCGGCGGCCGTCAGCGCCGGGTCGCCGGCGTGGACGGTGATGCTCTTGATCTTTTCCTTCGGGCGGGGATTCGCCCAGATGCTGCAATACGTCACCACGAGGTGCCCGTCGGTGACGCGTCCCAGCCAGGCGGGAACCGCGCCGGACAGCGTGTCGGCTTCGTGCCACCAGTCGCTGACGTGCTGCCCGACGATCACGGGGATTTTCAACGTTTTCCCGTCCTCGTATTGCACCAGGTACGTCGCGATCACCTGTCCGGGGTCGGCGTAGGCGGCGGCCTGGTGGAACGCGAGGTATCGACAGGCGCGATTCACGGGAATCGGTTTGCTGCGCCGGGGAAACTGCTCCCCGGCATGGCCGTGCAGAATGATGCAGGAACGGTTGTCGTTTTTCGACGAGTCGATCACCTCGAACGGAACGCCCGCCCAGGTATGTCTGCCGACGGGGAGGTTCCGCATGTCGGAGTTGGCGCCGAACCCGAACCAACTGCTCTTCGGATCGCCGTCGTCCTTCAGCGGCCGGTTGACCGCCGAGCGTAAATCCACTGGAAAAAACTTCGCTCCCGTCAGGTCCACCTGGCGAAACGCCTGGTTGCCCATCCGCACCCCGATCGCGGTCATCAGCCAGCGCAGGTACGCCAGTTGCTTTCCGAGAAGCTGCGTATTGACCGACCAGCGCAACTGGTCGAAGACGATCCGGCCCTGTCCGTATCGCAGCCGGGCCAACGCATCCATTGAGGTCAGACAGGCAAAGTCGTCATTGTTGAATTCCCATCTTGGATCCACGTACACCCGCTGGTCGTACATGTGTTCGGTCTGGCCTTTCAGTTCATTGGGACGGTAGACATTCCCCGGAATCCACCACAGCCATTCGTTGGACAATCCCGTCGCCAGGTCGTCGTCCATCTCGCGGCGAAGCTTGTATATGGGTCGCTTGGCGTCGGGGGCTTTTCGTATTTCGAATCCCCACGGATCGGTGAGTGTATGGACGGCATCGATACCTTCGGGTTCGACGCGATGAAACACCACCGTCCCGCCGTCGCGGAACACCCATCGTCGAAGTACTTCCCCCCTGGCGATAGTCGCCAGACGGGCTTTTTCATTCGGCGGAATGAGTACCGCGACATACTTCGCCAGTCCTCGCGGGGTCAGATCTCCGGCGTCGATAATATCGAAGTCCGCGTTGACCCTTTTCAGGCGATCCAGGAGGGGCTCCTTCATCGGCGCCGGCGCGAGGACCGCCAGTTTACCCATCTCGCGGGAGGCGGTCAGGCCGTATTCCACGCAGGCCGCCAGCAACTCGCGGGCGACGGGCGCGGTGTCGAATTTCTCCACGCAGGCGAGCTGGTTGAAGATCACGATCCCTTTTTCGTGGAATTCCTCCAGCAGCACGGCGTGCGGCAGGCCCCAGCTTCCCACGTCCGCCAGGACACGGAAATTCCCCTGGACCGGTTTGCGATAACACGCCCGCGCGACGAAGTGATCGCCCAGCCACCACTTCAGGTCGTCGCCTTCGATACCGCGAATCTTCAGCAACGGGTGCGGCGTGACGATGTGGGCCATCGTGGCGCGCTTGTCCGCGTCGAGTTTCATGTCCGAAGGAATCCAGTCGATGGTTTTGATCTTCTTCTGGGCGAGAACCAGAATATTTCCGCCGCATTGGAGATACGCCTTCACGGTCTGGGGGTCCACCTTCGCCTTGGCGTCCAGCGCGCCGTCGCCGAGGATCAGCAGGTCGGCGTCCTTCAGCGACGTTGCCGTGACGGCTGGGATTCTTTTGGCGGAGACGTTCAGTTGTTTCAGCGCCGCGGCCGTCTTGCCGGACGGGTCCAGCAGCACGACGCGTCCCGGCGAGGGGGTGAAATCGAATTGCTTCGGGTAGATTTTGAAGTGTTGCGAGGAGACGTCCGTGATGCGCCCGTCCTTGCGAAGCACCAACCGTAACTGGGCCGGGCGAAGGCGATGCACGACGGGCAGGGGCAGTTCGAGCGCGTCCACCTTCCGGTCGCCGGTGGCGACCGGAATCGTGCGTTGGGTTTCCGCGAGGGTTTTACCGTCGGCGACGACGGCCGCTTGCAGCTCGTAGGTCGCGTCGTCGAATCCCGCGTTGCAGACGACGAAGGTTCGCTTGATCTTGTCCCCGCCGAAATACTGGCGGTGTTCCTCTTTCTGGAAAACCGCGTCGGGATTGTTCCATCGCTGCGCAATATAAGCGCCCTCGCTGCCCGATCCGGGCATGGCGAAGGCCGCGACCTTCTGGATATTCAGTGACCGGGCGATCATGGCGAACTTGCTCAGCCCGTCCGGTGTCCGCCAGCCGTGTTGTGGGTAGTTGATGAAGTACTCGTACGACAGGTCGCCGACAAAGGCGGTGTCGCGCACCGCCCCGCCGGAGGGAAACCAGATCGTCTCGCCGAAGAGGATGGGCTTACCGAGCTTGGCCAGGTTGACCGTCCCGCGGGCGCGGTAGTCGGCGTTGTTGGCGAGATGGGGTTTGTCCAGCCAGTATCCGTCCACCGGCCAGAGAAATTCGCCGTACCGCCAGGGGTAGTGTTCGTTCCAGGTTTCACAGGCGCCGCGAAGGTCGCCGTCGCCTTCAAACGTGACGTTACGCGTCGGATCGACCTTATGAAAATGGTCGAGAATCTTCACGAACTCCTTCGTCACCGAACCGTCGCGATCGACATACCTTTGCTGGGAAATATTCTCATTCTCCGCCGACCACATGTACACCGACGGGCTGTTGCCGTTCTGTTGCACCATGCGATCGACGTCGATGCGCCAGTTTTTCCAGTGCGGGTGTGTGAAGTCGTCAAACGGCGGACCCGGATCGCAGCATTGGCTGATGGTCAACAGGCCGTACTGGTCCGCGAAGGGATAATAAATGCGGGCGACCGGTGAGATATGGTTCCGCCAGAGGGTGTAATTCCAGTTCCTTTGCTTCCCGCTGCTCACTTCATAAACAATCTTGTCAATCTCCCAGTTGGAGAGTTTGGTGGTGCGGTTGGAGAAGAACATCCTCGGCAGGAACAAATTCCCGTTGAGCGTGAACTGGTCGCCGCGGATGCCGGTGCAGCGCAAACCGGTTCGGCCGAGGAAGACGTCGATGGGTTTGTCTTTCCCCGCCTCGCTCAACGTAACGCGCACGCCGTAAAGGAAAGGCTTATCAGGCCGCCAGAGTTTGGCCTCTTTCGGGAACGGCACGACCATTTCGAATGTCTCGGCGTCACCCTTTGGTGAAATACTCTTCTCCGCCAAACTAACTTCAGGCTTATCCTTGCACCCAAACACTAATTCCGGTTTCTTCTGAATGCCGATTTCGTGCAACCCGGCTCGCAATTGCAAATTGTGTCCTTTTGCGCCAACGATCGTTCCTTTCAGGCGGACGGTGCGAGAGGAAGTATCCGGTTCGATCTTCACCCACGTGATATGCGCGGGCGCCACGCCGATCAGAAACACACGCCCGTAAAAACCGACGTAACGTCCCTTGTCCTTTTTGTCGTAGAAAATCGCCCCTTCCGGTTTGGGCGCGGTGGTCGGAGCAATGAGGTGTATTTCTCCGTTTTTCTTGGGATATTCCAGAATCTTCTCCGGCAGAAACCTCACCTGTAACGTGTTTTTCCCGGGATGGACATACGGGGTGATATCGACGCAGCCGTATGCGTGATTGCAGTGCAGATACTTCCCCGCCGGTTTTCCGTTGACCGTCAGTTCCGCGCCCGGCCAGGCGTCGTCGATGAACAGGAACACAGCCTTGCCCGTCCACGACTCGGACAGGTCCACCGTTTGCGTATAGACCGGCTCTTCGGGCCTGTCCTTCGGGCGATCGACGGCCCAGTCTTTGGTGATGTCCAGAACGTCGCGGAAACCTTCCTGCATCATCGCTTCGGGATGCCCGCCGAGTTGCTGGGGGATCATCTCCAGCGGTTTGTTCTTCGCCTCCTTTGACAATCCGGGCTGGGTGAAAACCAAAGACACGGCGAAGAAGAATACGAGACCGATGCGATGTGAGTGAGAAGTCATGCCTACTCCCATGACAGAGAAAGTGTTTCGTGTTCCATAGTTCTACAAGATGAAACGCATGAATGAATGTGACTATTTCCAGAAAATGCGCGGAATCGATTTACACAAGAGCTTATCTATTTCAAATACATCCCCGGCCCTCGAAACCGCCAATAGTAATCATCCATATCAGGATCATCCAACCAATAGGTCCGTGCGCCACTGAGATCGTTATGGAATGTCTGTTCCATTTCTTTGGTCAGTTCAATCGGCCAAAACTCCACGGCGCCTTCGGCCATTATAACATTGCTGCCGCTCTCGTGGCCGGTAACCCAGGAATTGAATGTTCTGTTGGCGTGGTTACTTTCAAAGAGCAGAACCCAATAGTTGGGATTTTCCGTCCAATCTCCCAGCGACTGTAGATCGCTTGTGTTAAAGTGGTAGGAATATGGTGAATGCCCCAACGTCTCATACGGTTTACTGGTCCATCCATAAAAGGTTGTACCGCCGGCTTTGTAGGCGTTCATCGAATACGTGGCGATGTCTTCCGGACAGAAATACTTCGGATTCATACCGTAATTGGCGATATCATTATCCGACCAATCGATGTCCGTCAGGTAGGGTATCAATTGATGAGTCCAACGGTAATAACTATAAGGACTTTTACCGCTGGGATGAGGCTCCCAAATAATGCAGGCGGGATAATCTCCGTCCCATTCCGACTGATACATCTGGAAGGCGACACCGATATTCCGCAGGTTGCCGGAACAAACCACTTGACGAGCGAGTTGCTTTGCCTTGGTAAGAGACGGAAGCAGGATGCTGACCAGCAGGCTGATGATGGCGATGACCACTAAAAGTTCGATCAGGGTGAACCCCCGCCTCGATTCCGCCGGTACGGCAACGGTTATTATTTTACGCGGTTTCATTTCAGTTGGTATCTTCGCTCGCGTCTCGAATGGTTCCGCGGAGCGATATGGTCGGTCGGGACTCGCCCGTTTCGATTTTTTCCATGAGCATGCGGTACGCGAGGGATCCCATTTCGCGCGCGGGAAGTTCCACGGGCGTGATGCGCAGCAGTTTCATCATGCGCGGATTCTGCCGCGTGATCGTCGTCATCTCCACGTCGTCGTAATTCAACCCCATTTCACGAAGGATCGCCTGGCAGCTCATGGCCGCCACTTCATTGTAGGTTACGATTCCCGTGGGACGATCCGGCCTGCGCAGGAATTCGCGAATTTCGTCGACGAATTCCTCGGAAGGAAATCCCACCGGACGCTCCCGCAACCGGACGATTTGGGAAGCAAGTCCCGCTTCTTTCATCACCTGCTCGTATCCATCGAGACGGTTGGACACGGAATAGTGCTCGAATTGCCAAGCCACGCTCACATAGAGCACGCGCCGGTGTCCTCGATTCACGAGATATCGCGTCGCAAGCCGGCCGGCAAAGACGTCATCAAAACACACCGAGTCTTCGCTGTGCGTATGCGCGTCGGATATATTCGTCAATACATACGGCAAGTGAATCTCGCCAAGCAGTTGCACCAGTCGTTCATCCATGAGTCCCGACAGGATCAATCCGCCGATGTTTTTCTGCTGGTAGATGCGGTGGCGCTTATGGCCGGTCAGTTCCTTGTCCAGTTCGATCGCCGAAGAGGCAAACACCGAGACCAGTTTGTTGTCCATTCTCGCTTCGCCGTGGATACTGCTGAGCATCGGACTGAGATCCTGCACCCAGTCATACCGGCGGGGATCACGATGTCCGATGGAATGCACCACACCCACCCCGTCGGCGACGCGACGCTTGTATTTCAAATCCCGCGCCGCCGAAAGCACCCGCCGGCGCGTCACGTCGCTGAATCCCACGTTCGAACCGCCGCCGCTTAACACGCTGGACACCAGCGACAACGACAGCCCGGCTTTGTCGGCGACATTCTGTAACGTGACCTTGCTCATAGTATTCGAGTGCTCCCAATCGTCATTCCACTCGATACCCGCGTCGGAATCAAGGGGATCACTCCTGGGATTGATTGGACTCGTGTTGATATTTCCATGGTTCTGGTGGTTCGGGGACGTCCCGTTCGGGACGTCCCCAAACACGCCAATCGCTCAGAAAGGTTTGCAGTTCCCGCGATCCATATCATCAAAAACGCTAATCGCATCTACAAGTACTTATACTTCGGATGAAAATGTTCATGGAAGTAAGCGGCTTTTCCGGTATTGTTTAGAAGATCTTAGCGTTTCCTCTGTCTCAAAACACCCAGTCCGCCGACGGCCAGCAGGCTCAGCGTCATCGGTTCGGGGATCACCGCGCCGTAGTAGAAGTCGCTTTGACTCTTGTTCGAATTGTAGGTCAGGTCCACATACACCTTGTCGTCCAGTACGACACCGTCGGTCTGCCAGCCGCCGGAGTAATACATCTGCTCGACACCGCCGTCGGCGAGGGAGGCGATGAAATTGTTTTTGTTCGAAATCTTGCTATTGAAGGCTACGGACGTATAAAGAGTTCCCGAATTGACCAGGTCGCCAAGCTGCCAACCGCCGCTGTAATAGATTTCCT
>JAFGJE010000067.1 GCA_016929245.1 Phycisphaerae bacterium | reverse complement strand
TGTATTATGTGTCGCGGGCCTCTGGTCCGCGCGTATCGCGGCCATCTTGGCCGCGAATAAGGTCATTCCGAGAGCAAGATGCTCTCGACACGCGCGGGCAAGATGCCCTCGACACGATCTTTCGTTATAGTCCTAATGACAGTTGAATCGAATTTTAGTCCTAGGTGGCAAGTTCTGTCAATAATTGAAAACATTTCCAGTTTCGACGACGGAGCCGCGCCCACCCACGGCTACGCGCTTACGACTCTCCGGGCCTTATAACAGATTCGTTTGCGGATAGTCCACGCGTTCCGCCACGATTTTCCAACTACCCCCCCTTCCCCCGCGAGTTTTGGACGAGTTCAGGGAACACCATACTTCATTCCCGGGTGGCCTTCCCGGCGTAGTTCCAACTGAGATCCGCAAAACGGCACTTTCTGCCCTGCTCATACCTTGATTTTGGGGTGTTTTATCTATAATTTTGACAAAATATAGATTATTCCACCCGATTTTGTCCTAAAAAAAGATGAGCTTGTGATTTATTTCACTAACCTTTTTTTCCCCCGTCTGTCTTTGAAGATAACAGGCCCGGGCTGACCCAGGCCGGGGGGACATGTGATAAAAAGACCTGGGAAAGCTCGCCGGTGAAGGCTGGTAAAAGTTCCGAAAGGCTGTATAATGTTCGCGCGGTGGAATTCTGCGCCCAGACGGCCGCGGGCGCTGCCGACGAGATTCGGTTGAGTATCATCGCGTGGAGATCCGCCGCCCCGCCGGAGCGCGGGCGCGGTATAGGAAGTGGATCACCGCGTGAAGTAAACATGTGGATCATTCCTCTTTTCCGGGAGCAGAGTTGGCCCCGTAACACCGGGCGCAGTTCCCGGTGAGAAAGTATCCGTCCCGAGACAGGGAAGGAGTCAATCATGGTTCGGTATGGAAAAGCAATAGCGTTGATTATCATTTTCCCGGCTGTGGCGAGTTGCCTGCAGGCGGCCGACACTCCGGCGGGGTTGAAAACAAAGGCGAAATCGACGGCGACGACGCGACCCGCCCAGGCGGCTGCGCCGGCGGACGGGGCATTGCGGGCGACGGTGGTGTCCGTCAAGGGAACGGCCCAGAAGCGTCTCGCCGGCGACGACCAGGCCCCGTGGAAGCCGATCCGCGTCGGTGAGGTGCTCACGGAGCGGACGCTGGTCCGCACGGGGCTGGGCGCGAAACTGGTGTTGCGATTTTCCGATCGCGGGGAAGTGACCGTCAAGAGCGCCGCGAAGATCGGCATTCGCGACTGCCGCAAGGAAGGCGACGTGGCGCGCATGGGCGTGGGGCTGAAATACGGCACCGTCAAAGCCAAGGTCAACCGGGCGGCCGGGCCTAACGATTTCCGCATCCACACGCCGGTCGCGACGCTGTCGGTGCGCGGCAGCGCGGGAACGACGTCCTACTCCGCGGGATTCGGGATGCAGTTCCACAGCCAGCAGAGCACGTGGAATGTGCAGACCAGCCTTGGGGCCAACGGTGTTCCGCAGGGCGCCTCGACGGACGGTAACCTCACTCCCACGCAGGAGTTAGCCGCCCGCAAGCACGACTCGAAACTCTCCGACCCCTTTGGTGTGGGCGGGAACGAGGCCAAAAACGTCCGGGACAACGGCAATCCCGTCGATCCGTTCAATCCCATCGGCGGAACGTACGGCGTGGGAATGAGTTCGCACTCCGGGTTGGGGTCGTCCATCAACCGTTCGGACGTGCCGATTCCGATCCCGCCGGGGCCGCATAGTCACATGAAGTCCTCCGGCGACTGAGATTCGACGCGACGTGCGGCAGAAATTCCGGTGAAAACACGAAAAGATTTCGAGAAGATGGGTTGACGTAAGTCCATTGTTTGTAGTATACTATTGCGTTCCACTCTTCGGGAGGGCTTCGGTGATCCGAAGAGTGGAAACCGCCGCCGATCCGAAAAAACCATGGACAACCACTCCAGTGAGGCGAAAAGGGTTCGTTTTTGTTCGATGGAAATCGGCTCGCTCGGATCGTTCTGAAGCCATGTGAGATGATATCGAAACGCTTGATTCCCTTGGCGGATGCCTCGTCGGGGGAGGAATTGCACGCGAACAACACAGGACGGCAGTCATACCCGAATGCCGGAAACCATAGAATGGAACCAATCAGAAGCGCCGAACGAGGCGTTTGCTTCGTACCAACCAGGAGATATACAAATGTCATTGGCATCCCACGCGGTGAAGCGTCTCCGTGAATTATACAAAACCGTTCTCCTTCGGATGCGCATCCGGAATGAATGTCAATTCCATCCCTCCAGACCTTGCTCCCCGGCCCTGATCGAAGCCATGGAACCAAGATTGCTGCTGGCCGCCGGGCCGATCCTTGTTGACACGTTCGCGGACGTGGTCGATGAATATGACGAATTTACGTCGCTGCGGGAGGCGATCATGATCGCCGCCGACGACGCGGGTGACGACGTGATCGAACTGCCGACGGGGAATTACGAACTTACCGGCGGGCAACTGACCCTTAACGACACCACCGGATTGGTGACGCTGATGGGCGTGGAAGGCCCGGCGGTGCTGGACGGGCTGGGCGCGAATGGAATTCTGTACGTGCAGACCGGCACGAGCGCCGAGTTGTGGAACCTCACGTTGACCGGCGGAAACGCCATCATCGGCGGGGCGGTCTTCAACGACGGGGACCTTTCGATCTGGAACTGCACCGTCACCGGAAACACCGCCTTCATGGGCGGCGGGATTTACAACGACGTGGAATCCACGCTGTACGTCTCCGGTTCGACGTTCCTGGAGAACAGCACCTTCGGTTCCACCGGTTCCGGCGGCGCGATCTTCAACAACAACGCGACGATGGAGATCGTCAACAGCACGATCCACGCCAACACCGCCATGCTGGGCGGTGGAATCTACAACACCGGCGAGGACCGGACCGCCACGCTGACGAACGTCACGATCACCGACAACCTCGGCGAGAACAACGGCGGCGGCGTGCACAACACCGGCCTGCTGAACCTGGACAACTCCATCCTCGCGGGCAACACCACCGCCACCGGCGCGAGCGACCTGTTCAACAGCGCCGGCGTGATTTCGTCGCGCCTGGGCGACGGTCCGACGAACAACCTGATCGAATCCCCCCTCGGCCACGCGATTCTCGACGGCGTGGACGGAAATATCGTCGGACAGCCCGCCCTGCTGGACGTTCTGGCGGACAACGGCGGGCCGACCCTGACCCGGATGCCCCTGTTGGGTAGTCGCGTGATCAACACCGGCAATGACCTGGCGGCCATGGACGCCCTGCTGGCGTGCGATCAGCGGAACTCGGAAGGAACTCCGCGTTTCGTCAGAACCGTCGATATCGGGTCCGTGGAAGCGGACATCAGTTATTCCAGCGGCGATGTTTGCGGGCAGGTCTGGGAAGATTTCAACGGCGACGGCGTGCGCACGACGGGCGAAGACGGCCTGGACGGCGTGCAGGTCGATCTGTATGAAGACGACGGCGACAGTCTGTTCGACCCCGCCTACGACGCCTTGCTGGACTCGCAAATCACGTACGACGGCGGAAACTACGATTTCTGGCAAATCAACGCGCCGGCGAATTATTTCGTTCGCGTCAACGTATTACCGGGATACGAATTCTCCCCCCAGGGACAGGACAGCGACGTCGATCCCGCCACGGGCGCAAGCGACCTGCAGGCCCTCTGGCCGATGGAGTATCTGTCGGTGGACGCGGGACTGGTGCTGCTCACGCCGGAGATCGACGCGGAGGTCGACGGGCAGGACGACGTTCATGTCATCGATTTCGGTTCCCTCGGCCTGAACGAATCGGCGACGGTGACGCTGACGATTCGCAACGAAGGCGCCGTCAATCTGCTGTTCAGCCAGATCGTTCAGCCGTCCCTGCCGTTTGTCGTGACGATTGACGGCGCCGCGTTCCCCGGAAACCCCGCCGATCTGAATCTCGCCCCGGGAGAGTGGGTCGATCTGGACGTGACGTTCGCGCCCACCCAGGCGGGCTTCCAAAGCAACTTCTTCGCGCTGTACAGCAACGATCCCGACGAACTGATGTATGAAATCCACCTCACCGGCGTGGGCGCGGTCCCGCAAGGCGAGGGGTATTTCGAGTTGTGGGGCGGGAACACCGATTATCGCCCCGAGGACGGCTGGGATTCCTATTACTACAATATCGACCGGCAGGACTACACGTACATCGGCGGTAGTTACACCTACGACGGCCTGACGCAGTTCGTCGGCAGTTCCGCCTATGATTATTACGTCCTCGCGACGCGCGCGAAAGTGGAAGTGGACTCCGTCGACTTCGGAGGCGGACAATACGTCTACGGCAGCGGCGACGGAAACACCTTCGACTGGGGCAACCTGTATGGTGTTCCGGACAGTCAATACACCACCGTCGGGTACCAGGGCAATTCCGACACGTTCTGCGGATTCGTGATTTTCGAGAATCCCGGCGATTCCAACGGCCTGTCGGTCTACACGGGCGACATCTCCCTGCCGCTGCATATCAACGTCAACCAGAGCGCCTCGGACGGCGGGACGGGCGAATTGTATCTTTACGAGCACGGCGTCAGTGTGGAAGACCAGGGATGGAGCACGGAACTGCGATTCCAGACGCCCACGGGTGAGTGGTACGACATGTGGGCCGACGACGACGGCAGCGGATGGGGGTATTGGAATGAATCCTTCACGACCCTCACGGGCCTGGAGAACCAGTTCACGGCAGGGTGGTACACGATCGAGGCGACGGGCGGCCCGTTCGGAACGACGACGACCGCCGTCTGGTTCGGCGATCAGGACGGAACCAGTCCTCTGGCATGGCCGACGCAAATTCCCCACATCACGAACATCCCCCCCAACGCGGTCGGCGTGCCGGTCGACACGCTGCTCGAGTGGACGGCGGTGAGCGATCCGAACGTCACGGGCATGTACTCGGACGTCGAAAACGCCGACGAGAGCTTCCGTCAATGGTTCTGGACCGACGATTTGGGCGTGACGCGGTTCGGGCCGGCGAACCTCGCCCCGGGAACCAATTACAACTGGGATCTCGAATTCCAGAATCACGACGGCGGCATCACGCCGGACGGGTACGGATACCACGTGGCGCGGTCCACGGAAACGGAAGTGCTGTTCCGCACGGACGACGGGTTGTCGGGCGGGGAACCGAATCTCGTCATGGGCGAGGCGTTCTACACGCCGGGCGTGTACCAGGCCGGCGACGTGATCGACATGGACTTCCTGCTGGGCAACCTCGGCGACGGAAACGCGGTGGCGATCGGCCAAGACGGACTGCCGGACCTGTTCTACAGCGAAGTGCGTTTGAGCTTCGACCCGGTCTGGAGCGCCGACGACGTGGTGATCTACCGTCGCGGCGACGTCGGCTGGTTGGGCGGCGAGGTGGTCGACACCCGCGGCGGCGCCGATCCGTCGGAAACCTGGCCGGGCGGTCAGCCGACGATTCCGCTGGACATCGAACGCGGAAACTACTACGTCCTTTCCGGATTCGATATCTACAACCAGGTCGCCGAGAGCGACGAATCGGACAACCTCTGGGTGTCCGAGACGCCCAACCTGTCCGTGGAAACGCTCGTGGGCGTGACCCAGCCGAAGCATGTCCTCGCCCTGGGCGTGGCGAATCCGAAAGTGAAATTCCGCGGCGACGTGGCCGCCCAGCGCGTCCACCAGGCCTTCGAGGGTATGGAAGGACTCGTGACGAACCTGCTGATTCGCTACAACATCGACCGGGCCGGCAACCAGCAACACCTGCTGGACACGCTGGAGTGGTTCAAGTCGCGCGTGCTGCCCGGCGATCAGTTCATCTTCTACATCGCCTCCCAGGCCTGCCACGACCTGGAAGGAAACGAGGTGGCCGTCGACGCCCAGTACGACACCCGGAAGGGCCGATGGAATCAAACCCGCACGACCACGGGCGACGAATACCTGTACCTGTCCAACGTGGACGACATGAACAACTGGATGAGCGACGACAAGCTGGCGGCGTGTTTCTTCGATCCCACCTGGGCGGAGGCGAACAAGCTGTTCATTCTCGACACGCCGTACGCCGGCGGGTTCATCGGCATGGAAAATCCCGCGGACGAAAGTCAGTGGGACCTGGCGCTGCTGCGGTTCGATCCGACGGAAGCTCTCGCCCAGGGTCAGACCGAGCGCACCGAATGGGCCACCGGTTCGACCGAGGTCATCGCGGCGGCCGGCGAAGGGCAGTTCGCGTTCATGACGCCCGAAAATTCCGTCGGATGGGCGGGCGTCAACCGCATGGGCACGCACATGCTCGCGCCGATTCGCGCCCAGGTCGGCCCGGAACACGACGTTTTCGATATCGAGGGACTCTTCTGGCAGACGAATGAGCCGAATTCCATCTATTGCAACGACATCGGAATGGAGTTCGCCTTCGCCGACGGAAACCCGTTCGCGGGAGACGACGACGGCGACGGCGTGGACGAGCGCCTCTGGGGCGAGACTCTCCTGGGCGGAACGAACCTGGAGCGGCTCGTGCTGGATCCCCTCACCGGCGCGGCGCACGTCCAGCTCGGCGCGGACGTGAAGCTGGTTCGCTACGTGGAAGCCGACGGGTCGCGGGTGACGCTGCGCCTGAATCGCGGCGTGGCGGACCTGACGTTCCTCGGCGAGAATCTCCGGCAGAGCTTCCGCAACGGTGTGCTGAGCGTCTTCGGCGACAACGGCGTGACGCTGGATTCCATCCAGTTGATCGACACGACGGAAAATGACACGCTGACGATTTCCGTTTCCGGCGGCGACGGATACGCCGACCTCGGCCAGGTGACCGGGGAAGGATCGCTTTCCCGCCTGCTGGCGGCGCGGATGGACCTCGTCGGGGCGGGAATCCACCTGACCGGCGACGCCTCGATCGGATATACCCGCCTGCACAATATCGAGAACGGCGCGGACGTTCTGATTTCCGGCGCCGGTCCGAACCCGGGCGTGCAGTTTATCGCCAACTCCGTGGGCGCTTCAACGGACATCAGCTTCGGCGGCGCGGTCCGCACGTTGGTTCTGAACCGCTGGACGGGCGGATCGCTCAAGGCGACCCACGCCCGCGTGCTTCGCGTGCGGAAGGACATGGGCGCCGACGTGACCCTCACGGGCGCGGACGGCCCGGGGCGATCCATCGTCGTCGCCCAGGTCTTCGGCGACCTCCTGGGAGGCGCGTGGGACGTCCTCGGCGCGGTGCAAAGCTGGTACGTCCGCGGAAACGTCCTCGGCGCCGATCTGCAATTCAACGGCGACGTGACGAAGATGTTCATCGGAGGCGGCCTGATCGGTTCGACGGTTCAGTTGTCCGACGCGAACACCGTTCGCGTGGTCGGACTGGTGGACAACAGCCGCGTGAACACCCTGGGCGACATTCGCGCGATGATCGTCGGGGCGATGCAAAACAGCACCGTCTTCGCGGGAATTCGGGGCGATTACGCTCTGGACGCCAACGGCGACGGCGTGCTCGATCTGCCCGACCGGACGGACCTGCTGCCCGAAGCCGGCGAGATCAAGCACTTCCAGATCCGAGGCATGCGCGGCGTGGCCAACGCCTTCGTCAACTCCAACCTGGCAGCCGGGAGCTTCGGCTCGGTGCGGCTCAATGCCTCCACGCTGGAAAACCCGACCGGTTTGAACGGTCAGCCGCAGGCGTTCGGACTGCTGACGAGCGAAAACGGCGTGAACAGTCTCCAGTTGATCTTGAACCGCAAGAGCTACTTCTGGAAAGATCACACCTGGACGCGAGACCTGAATCCCCAGGACCTCGCGGTCATCGACACGGTGTGATGAAAAATTACGAGTCGTCGTTTTCGTCGAGAACGACGCGATATCCCACGCCGCGGACGGTTTTGAGATGGCGGCGGGCCGGCCCGAGCTTTCGGCGCAGGCTGGTCAAATGCACGTCGATGGTCCTGTCCGTCACGATCGCGTCCATGCCGATGGCCTGGTCGATGAGTTGGTTGCGCCGCAACACGCGCCCCTTCGCCTCGGCGAGCGTCGAGAGCAAACGGAATTCCGTGAGCGTCAGTTTCAGGGGTTCCCCGTCGACGGCCGCTTCATGGCGAATCGTGTCGATGGTAATCGGGCCGATCCGGTGCGCGTGGTCCCCCTGGCGGTCCTTCCACCCGAAACGTCGCAGCAGCAGATCCACCCGCGCCGCCAGGACGGAAGGATGCGCCGGCAGGGTGATGAAATCGTCCACGTTCATATCGAGCCCCGGAATCCTGTCGTTGCGTTCGTCGTGACGCGTGATCAGAAACACGGGGGTTCGGATCGTCTCGGCGTTCTTGCGCAGGCGTCGGAGAATCTCCACAGCCGACATGTCCCTCGGCGACACGTCCAGGATCACCAGATCCGGCGTCTCCCGGCGCGTCCATCGCAAGCCTTCCCTCGCGTCGGGGGCGACCTGAACTTCATATCCTTCCTTTCGCAGGCGCGCCGCCGCCGTTTCCGCCTGGGTGTGCTCGCCTTCGAAGATCACCATCCTCGCGTTGGACATGAGTGTCAGTCTACCGCATAACCCTGTCGAGCGGCAAGGCGATGTGTCGTCGGGGCGACGTCGTTACCGACATTTCCAGACGTGGATCACCGGGCGGTCGTCGTCAACGAGGATTTCCATCACGAACAACAGGCCCCGGGCCGAATCGTGGGCCGACGCGCCGAGGAAGCGCATTTGGCGCGGGCGCTTGGCGGCGGGAAGAAACAGCACCTTGTCGAGGTTCATCGTCGCGTACGGCTGGGGTTCGTGCGCCGCGATCTTCCCCGCGGCCGCCTTCGCCAGGTCCTCCGGATCGTAGAACAGGATTCGCGGTTCAAAACGCTCCGACCACCACCCTCGCTGATCGTTGGGATAGTCCGGCACGTCGGGATACGGCGGCTGCTCCGGCCAGACCAGGCCGTTGGCGTACCCGTACCACGTCTTCCCGACGCCCTTGGTTCCGATGAACAGGACAGCCGACTTTCCGCCGCGACTCAACCAGGCCGCCCCGCCCCAGTCGTCGCTGTGCCGGTAATCCTTGAGGGTTTGCCGATTGTCCGCGTCGGTGATCGCGGGATACTTCAACAGAGCCACAGCCGGGAGTTGCGCGCCGGGCTTGGGGGGATGATCGGCGTCGACGGGCGCGAAGGCGAAGAGCGTCGGACCCTGGGACGCCTGCCCGCCGTCGCGGAATCGCCCGCAGGCCAGCGTCTTTCCGGGGGCGTGCTTCGCCGCCCAGTCGTCGGGAATCTTCAGCAGGTAATCGTCGGTCACGTAATTGGCCAATCCGCCGACGTTCCACAGTCCCCGCGGGTTGGATTCGGCGAAGTTCGCCCCGCCGACGCCCAGCGTGGGGTGTTTCGCCCCTTCGTCGAGATGGGCCGCCCGGCAGAAATACACCACCCCCGCGCCGCCGGCGGATGGAAGGTACGCCAGGCCCATGCGGGCCTGCTCCAGGTATCGCCCTTCGTACAACGTCCCGGTAATATTGGCGAATTTCTGGAGCGTCGCGGCGGTGTTCAGGTCGGTCAGGTTCTTTCGGGGAGACACGACGGGTGTGGGGATGCTGATCTCCGAAACCCATTGATGCCAGTTGTGTCCCGACCCGATCAGCGAACCGGGCAGATCGGTTTTGCCCGCTTTGGGATTTCCGTCAGGGCGATACGCCAGCGCCTGGCCGGACCATTTCCAGTCGTATTCCTCCGGGCCGACGTCCGGAAGACGAAACGCGCCCTGGTACACAAGGTCGGCGGGATCGACCCGCGTCGGTGTATCGGCAAGGCAGCACGAGGACAGAACCACAACGCCCGTCAAAAAAAGAATCGCGTGTTTCGACATGGGGAATCTCCTTTTGAAAGAAATCGCCGAAAGTCAACCTGGACTCGCCCAGGAGAACCGTTTCATTTTTTCCCGTCGGATCCTTCGGCTGGAACTCGCACGAAAATCGCGAAGGTTCTGTCGGGAGCCTTGTCTTTCTCCCAGGGACGTTTGTAGGCGAAGGCGAGTTTCGCCAGGCCCGGCTTTTCGGCCCGGAACGCGGCGAGGAATTCTCCGCCGGCGCCCATGCGGCCGTCGGCCGGCGCGGGTTGATATTCGATTTTCCCGACGGCGGAAAGAATCTCGCGGGCGTTTCCCTTCGCGTCGGTTTGACTCACCAGCGTCCATTCATATCCCGTCGTCGCGTTGCCTTCCAGGCGAAGACGCACGGTTTGACCCTTTCGGGCCGTGAGCGTCAGGACGTTATTCTCGCTGACGGCCAGTTCGATGTCGGCGGGTTGGAGTTTCGCCGGCGCGTCCGCCAACGTCGGTAACACGCACAGGATCACAAAAATCGCCAATGAATATCGCATGATAATCTCCCTTCAGTTATCAAAAACAAATTATGGGGTCTGTCATCCTGAGCGGAGCGAGTCTTCGAGCGAAGTCGAAGGACCTTACGGGTAGTTAGGCGTAAGGTCCTTCGACTTCGCTGCGCTTCGCTCAGGATGACAAATCATCGATTTTTGCCGCCAAATATTACAATCGAAACGGCGGTTCGTTTTGGATGGATTTCATCAGGTCCGCGGCGGCTTGGTATTGTTCTTCGTTTCCGTCGATCGCCAGCCAGATCGCGCCTTCGGCGCCGTGCACGCCGCCGGCGGAGATCAGTTCGGCTTTGGCGCCGGTGAGCAGTTCGACGGCCTGCAGTTCGGTGATGATCTCCCCCGCGACGGGCAGCATCCTGGGCCCGTGCGCACCGGGGGTGTTCAGGCGGACGGACCATCGCGCCAAATCGCACGAAACGCGCTTCTCCAGCCCGACGGCCAGGATCAGCCGCACACGCCGACCGACCACCGCCTGGATGGCCGCTCCGATCGTCCCGGCTTTCGGATGGCCGATGAGAATCCCCGCCAGGCCGCTCTCGAGATTCACCGCGTTGGCGCCCTTGAGGATCACGTCGCCGGGTTTCAGGTCGTCGATCACGTCGAAGATTTCCTTTCCCTTCTCCCATTGCCCGTCGCGGATGACCACGTCGCCGGGAAACGCATCTTCCTCCGCCAGCCTGCCGGCGTCGTTGGTGGGACGGCTGGGCGGAAGCGTGACGCCCCGGAAAAACCGCTCGCGCGAGAATCCCTCCGCCTGGGACAGGCCGGCGAGAATTTCCTCCGCGACGTATCCGTTGGTCGTGCCGGCGATGATCACAAGCGTGCCGTTTGTAAGGGCGTCCCGGACGGCGGGGTGCGCCGCCAGCGCTTTACCGATCAGCCGCTTGCCCATCGCGGGCGTCAGAACGAATGAGTTCATGGAATGCTCCTTTGGAAATCGTGGAAAGATATCGTATCGATTTGACGATCCGGTTTCCATGAGGAAAGATTCTTTGTATATGGAGAACAGCGCCAAACGGCAAGCCGATATGCGTATCGGCTTGCCGCTCGGCGCTGTTAAAAAAAACGCGGCGGAGCCCATAAGGAACTCCGCCGCGCATCTCCAAAACCTATCGATCAGGCCTTCGGTCAATTCCCTTCGTATCGTTCCTGCATACGTTGGGCGGAGTCTCGCGCCATCTTGGCGAGTTTGGCGCGGTCTTCGGAGGTGGTTTTGCTCATAATCAGGGGAAGGCTATTTCGCAATCGAGCGATGGATTTTTTTCGTTGTTCCGGGGTGGGTTGATGATTGCCGCTTATGGGGTTCCTTTTACGGTATTCCTGTTTGGCTCGTTCATGTCCGCCATGCGCCATTTCCATCATGGTCAACCATCGGTCGATGAACTGATTCTTTTGCTCCGGTGTTTTGAGCTTGTGATACTCGTCGGCTTGTTTCGACGCGAAGGAAAGGGCTACGGTTTTTTCCAGCTTTCGATTTTTTTGAAGCACCGAACCCAGCGTGTTTTGGGCTTCGCGGCGATCCTCTTGTGACATTTTCTTATACCGCCCCATGAGTTTTTCAACGTATTCACCTCGTTCCACGCTGGATTTTTCCAAAAAGGAATCACTCCGGATATACTCGGCGATTTTTTGCACATCCGCCGTTTCGGCGTCGGGACAGGAACCTCCGGAGGTCCAATACCAAAGCAGGAAAGAAGCGGCCCCAAGCACACTGACACCGCAGACACCGAGAATCACCCATTTCATCTGTCTTTGATGAATCGTATAGGCATCCAGAATTCGCGTCCAAAGCGGACTCATATAAAATCATCTCCTAATTGCTCATCATGGATTCCAGGTCTTGCCAGTCGATCAACAATACGTCCGAGTTATAAAACACGGCTTGCAGTCCCTCGGGCATTTTGGATGTGGGATGGAAGGAGTCCATATCCAACGCCAAAGGCCAGGGGCGACTGATTTGCTCCAGCACTTCCGGAGAAGCGCCCGGCTGAAGAGCGGCGACGGTTCCATCGTCTCCCGTGGTGACCAATTGGATCACCAATTCATAAACGACATCCTGAAACGCCGGCATTCCGGAAGCCGCCGTCAGGATATGGCCGGGAAGGTATTCATAACTAGTGCCGAGTTTTTCAAAAAACGCCTGATCATCCGCCGGACATTTCCAGGCCTTCTTCGGTACATAGGTTTCCATCACATCCGAAATGATGATTTCATTGGGATCGGGCGGATTGTCGGACGGTCGTCCCACAGCGTCGGGCAGATATCCGGGGTGCTCATCCATGTACATGATGAATCCCGTTCCGATGGCTTTGAGATTCGTCGAGCACACCACTTGCTTGGCATACAGCCGGGCCTTTCCCACCGACGGCAGGATGATGCTCACCAGCAGCGTGATGATGCTGATGACGACCAGAAGCTCGATTAACGTGAAGCCGTTTCGTTTCATCTTTCATCCACCTTCAGCGCCCCCTGGGCGGAGGGTCTTCGGAAGTGGAATCCCCTTCGGGGCGATCATAGCGGGAATGATTTTATCGCCCCGAGGGGATTCGCTACTAAGGAGCCTGATTCTCTTTTTCTTTCTCCACCGTTCCGTTTCCGCCGGCAGGAAGCATCATCGGCATGAGCATCGAGAAGATCACTTCGTCGCGCGTCATCGTTCGGAGGTTCGGTTCCTCGGCGAACCGGGTTCGGTCCAGCCGGCTGCGCCGGATGTCCGGTTCGTCGAATCGCAGTTGCACCGTGCCTTCGGAGGGTCCGACGTTGCTCATGTACACGCTTCGCAGCAGTTTTTGCCGGGGATCATACGCGATGGAGATCGTCGCGCCCGTCAGCAGCAGGCGAAGGTTCCGAATTGATTCGTCGCTCGCTTCGGCGAGGTCCTCGGGCGCGCCGGCCTGCAACTGTTGCATCGCCAGCATGGCGATCATGTCCAGGCGCCGGCAGACGGCCTGATAGTCCTCGTCGCTCATGCGCCGCCGGAGGGATTCCTTGGTCGATTTGACGATCTTCCGAAGGTCCCGCTTTTTCATGCCGGACATCAGCGCCGGGGAAATTCCCGCGATGATCCGCGTCGCGTTGGTCGTCTCGCAGAGCATGCGCAGGTCCAGGCGGGTCGGTTCGGTGATCACGCCTTCCAGCAGCACCGTTCCGTCGTCGGCGGTGCGGATTTTCAGATCGGGCACCGCCCGGCGGAGGGATTCGATCAGCGCCTGGACGTCCTGTTGCCGGACCGCCACCGGGAACATCTGCCGGACGGCTTCGTTCGTGCCGCGGGAAACGGGCACGTCGATCAGCAGCGCCCCGTCTTCGGGGATCAGGTGTCCCATCGGATTCCGGTCGTCCCAGCGCAGGTTCCGCACCAGCACCCATCCTTTGTTCCCGTCGCGCGCCAGGGTCATATCCAGCGCCAGGGGATGGTCGGGATTTTCCTCCACGCTCGCGGCGTCCACGCGGGCGTACATCGCCCTGCCTTCTTCCGTGCCGGCGAACTCGAAATTCAGCCGCTGCCCGTGCAACTCCACGTTTTCGACGATCAGGTGCAGCACCGGCTGGGTCTCCAGCGAAGTTCCGACCTGCTGAAAGACGTCTTCCGCGGAGACGGGTTGCGGTTTGGTTTGAAACGCGGCGAGCAGTCCCACCGCCACCACCGCGGCGGCGGCTGCCGACAGCGTCCAGCGGCGAACCTTCGGGGAATTCCAGACGCCGAGAAATCGTCGCGTCGGCGTCGGGCGGGTGATCTTCACGAGGTTCACCCACCGGCGAACCTGCCGATCCGTCGCGTCCGCGGGGCGCGGGACCCGCCGGCCTATCGTCCGAAGGTTCTCCTCAAACAGCTTTTCGTGATTGTCCATCATTGCATCCTGGTTCTTAACGTACTTCGTCGTCCAAATGTTGTAATCGTTCCCGCAACGCCAATCGCGCCCGGTACAGCCTGCCTTCCACCGCCCGGACGCTGACGCCCAGGTCGGCGGCGATGTCGGCCTGGGTCTGCCCGTCGAAATAGCATCGCAGGATCAGGTTTTGATCGTCCGTCGGAAGCGAACTGACCGCCAGGAGCACCTGCTCCTTGACTTCGTTCCGCTCGATGTGGTCGTTCGGCAGCGGGATGCTGTCGAGCATTCCCGCCAGTTCCGTCGCGACGTCCACGCGGGCTTCGGGCAGGTTTCGCCGGCGGCGCGTGATCGTCCGCCAGTGCCGCCGCAGCACGTTTCGCGCCACGCCGAACAGCCAGGCGTCGATGTGCCTCGCCGACCGGGCCGAGGCGTAGGTTCGGGTCGCCTGGAGGCAAAGCTCCTGCATCAAATCTTCCGCCAAATTTTCATCTCCGCCGACGCGGACCCACAGGAATCGCCAGAGACCCTGTGCATTTCGTTCCAGAGCGTCGACGAGCGATTCGGTTTCCCCCGCGATATCCGATGGATCCGAATCCGAACCGGGCGCGCGAGCACCATGCGTCGCCGGAAGGTCCACGCTTCGGTTACTTCTTTTTCCACCGGCTGTTACGTTATCTTTCTTCAACGCGGGTTCCACCGTATTTGTGCCCGACGGATCGGGATACCCACAGCAAAATATGGATTTCTTCGATAAGGAATCCATTCCCTGATCCGTCATCCTGAGCGGAGAGTCCGAGCGAAGCGAGGACCGAAGTCGAAGGACCTTACGCCTGGTTACCCGTAAGGTCCTTCGACTTCGCTCGAAGACTCGCTTCGCTCAGGCCCTTGGGGCTCCTTAGGAGATGACAGAATAGGGTGCAAGCCTACCCATGGTTATGTCGCATCGCCTTTCGGACTTCCGCGGCGACGGCTTCCGGACGGGCGAGGTTCCCCCAGCGCAGTTCGGGCTGAAATCCTTCGCGCGTCTGGAAGCACACCGACCCCAGACCCGTCAGGTGCTCCGGGGGGAACAGGATCACCTCGACGTTCGTGAGGTTTCCCAGCGTGCATTGTCGCAGGGAGGTGTACAGCCGGCCGGTGCGCTTCAGAACGCGTCGGTTGGTCAGGATATAGCGTCGATTCCGCCAGCGCCCGACCTGCACCGCCACCACCAGCACGGCGACGCACCCCAGCGCCAGCAACATACCGTCGGTTTTCTCCGCGGACAGCAGATTTCCGACGCGCCCCGCCCAGACCGCCGCCGCCGCGGTCAACAGCAGCAGCAACGGCGCCGCGGCGAAGGCGGGGATGAGTCGGACACTCGGCCTGGCGACGAGAAGGATAATCTCCCCGTCCTCCAGGATTTCTCTCGCCGAGGTCGAAACCTCTACATCCGCCAGTGCTTCGGCAGGAGTCATTGGTCACTATCCTCCGCGTGAATTTGCAGCACGCCGATATCGGGCAGATTGCGGTAATATCCGTTGAAATCCAGGCCGTACCCTACGACGAATTCATCCGGGATGTCGAAGCCGAAATAATCCACCTCGCCGCGGTCGGCCAGGTCGGGACGGTCTTTTCGCAGCAGGACGCAGCGTTTGACGTCCCGCGCCCCGGCGCCGTAGGCCGACTCGACCAGAATCGCCATGGTCTGTCCGCTGTCGAAGATATCATCCACGATCAGCACGTCCCGGTTTCGGAGTTCTTCCGGCAGGGGGAGGCGGAATTCGCCCTTCTTCGGACGTGTCGCCTCGCCCGTATAGGAGCTGACCGCCACCGGTTCGATCCGCAACGGTAAGGGCAGACGGCGGATCAGGTCGGCGGTGAACGTCAGCGCGCCGGTCAGAACGACGACGATCGTCAATTCCCTCCCTTCGTACACGGAAGTGATTTCCCCGGCGAGTTCCGCCACCCGACGGGCGATCTGCTCCCGCGAAACCAGCACGTGATGCACTCGCCCGTGCGGCAGGGATGGAGTGGGTTGGAAGTTCCGCGTCATGGTATGTATGGTATCGGCGAAATTTCCGCAATGCAATGACGACGGTTTCCGTTACGAAGGACTGAAACGTCGCGCGGAACTCTTACGGCCGACGTGGGTTTTTTCCGATAGTAGAAATCCCATGGGTTGGAAAAACCCCGGGGCACTGTTGGAATACCATGGACGTGAAAAGGAAGGTTTTTCCGCTGTTTTTCCGTGACATCCCGAACGTATACTATGGAACAGTTTATCGTAACTATCATTGCATCGCCTCGCAGCCGGGGGTATGATTTCCGGAGGTTCCGGGAATCGGGTGTCCCCATCCGTTGCGGTACGAAAGGAGTTTAGAATGTTCAAGAAACATTGTTTTTCGATTCTGCTGGTATTGACGGTTCTGACCGGTGGTGTTTTCGCGCAACAACAGCAACCCGCCGCGACCGAGCAGCCCGTCGGGCCCGATCCGAATCAGCCCGCCGCGGAATCCATCTACAAGCGCATTCCCGCGGACGGTCTGGGATTCGTCGCGGCGAAGAATTTCAACGGCCTGCTGACGCAAATCAGCACGTTCGCCAAGCAGATCGGCATGGGCGAACAGCTCGAAGCCATGGGCCCGGGCGGTCTGCTGCCGATGATGGCTGCCATGCTGCAACTGGGCGAGGGATACAACCCCAACGGCGGCGCGGCGGTGGTGGTCCTGGATTTCGAGAAATGCGGCATCGACATCGGAAAGATGATCACCGGACAGGGCGGCGACGTCATGCCCCCGATCGTGATTCTGCTGGCCGGGACGAATATCGAAAAAGCCTTCCCCACCCAGGCGCAGAAGGATGAGAACGGCCAGTTGACCGTCATGCTGCCCGTGGGCGATCTGCCTCCCTTGCAGGCGGCGCAACTCGGGGATTACATGGCCTTGAGCCCCAATCCCCAGGCCTTGGCGCTGATGAAGACCGACGCGTCCATCGAGGCGAAGATTCCCGAAGGGCAGAAGAAACTGCTGGCCGACTCCGACGTGCTGCTGCACTACAACGTGGAAGTTCTCACGCCGATGCTCCGGAAGATGGTCGCGGCTGTGAAGGAGCAGTCCCAGGCCGCCGAGGAAGGACAGGCGCCCCGCGCCGCGATGCCCGCCTGGTGGGCGACGATGATGGGGCCGCTCACCGACATGCTGGACGAGGTGATTTCGCTGTCGTACGGCCTGCGGTTCGTGGAGGACGGAATGATGATCGAGGCGGCGGTCGATTACAAGCCCGATTCCGCGCTGGGGAAGCTGGCGGCGTCCTACACCCCCACGGACAAGCCGCTGATGAACCGCCTGGCGAATCTGCCGTACGTGCTGGCCTTCGGCATGGAGCAGACGCACAACCCCGAGTATACCAGGCAGATGATGAAGATGCTGGATATGCTTCTGGGGATGGGCGACCTGGAAATGCCCGTCGATCTGAGGGATCGCATCGTCAACCTGTCCGACCAGATGGGCGAGGAAGTCACCGCGATTCAGTTTGTCGGCGGGGCGCCGAAGGACAAGGGCGTTTTCGGTGTGGGATACGTCATCGAGTGCAAAGACGCGGATAAGCTCAAAACCATGCTGCCGCGGGAATTTGAACTGATGACCGAACTGATCCAGAAGACAATCGCGATGAAGGAAGAAGACCTCAAGCAACTGTCCTTCACGTACACCGAAGGCGTGGAAACCGTCGGCGATCTGTCCGTGGACGCCATCGTCGTGGACTTCAAGGAACTCCAGGAAATGTCCGAAACGGACAAAAAGCAGCTTCTGGACGTCCTGGGCGAGGACAAGGTTCGCCTCCTGGTGGCGAAGGTGGACGCCAATACGCTGGTGATGACGTTCGGCGGTTCGACGGACATGATCGCCGCCGTCGCGCAGGCCGCCAAAGCGGGTCCGGGCGTCTCGAGCGACCCCGCCGTCGTCCAGGCTTTGGCGAAACTCCCCAAACAGCGCGTGGCGGAAATGGTCTTCAGCCCGAAGAACCTGTTCGACACCGTCCGGGCGGGGATGAAGAAAATGGACGAACCGTCCAACCTTCCGGCCGATTTCGCGTTCACGAGCGAAGTGCCGATCGCGATGATGTCCACCGTGCGGGGAACGACCGGTTTCGCGGCTATGTACGTGCCCTCCGCGGCGGTGAAGGATATCGTCGCCTGGGGAATGGCCGAAGCCGCCGCGGCGATGACGCCGCCCCCGCCTCCGGGGGAGGGCGCGCCGCCGGTGAAAGGCGAGTCCGATTTCTAAATCGGTCTACATGACATCACGTGGCGGGAATCCTTTCCCATCGCGTGAATGATACAAACGAAAACCGCCCGGCGGAAATCGATTCCCGCCGGGCGGTTTTCGTATGGGGAAATCCAGTTCGTGAGGAGCCTCTGGTTTCTTTGAGAATAACCCCGGGCGCAAATTCCTCACCGTACCCGCATCTCGATACTCTGTAGAAGCTCGTTTTGAAGCCCGACAGGGTTGAGCACTCGCGCCCGCGACTCCTTTCAATAGATCCGTTGAGTCAAGAGGATGAAACGCCTCGCGAATGGATGACATATCACCGGCAAAATAATATCCGGGTTTTTTCTTGTGTAGAATATAATATCCATATATAATTTATTTATCGGATACATTATCCAGCACGTAATCCGACGCCGCGAAAAACGGGATCCATGGCGAAACAAACGAAAAAACCGACCCGACGGGCGAAGCGGGCGCCGAAAGACGCCCCCGCCGCTTCGCTGGAGGGATACTCGTTCCCCCTGCGAATGCAGATGCTGCGGAATCGCCTCACCGACGCCGAGAAACGGGTCGGCGCGTATTTCCTGGACCATCCAAAGGCGGCGTATCTTTCCATTACGGAAGTGGTGGAAACCAGTTCGCTGGGGTACGGGTCGATCATCCGGTTCTGTCGAAAACTCGGCTGCGCCGGATTCCAGGAGTTCAAGGTGCTGCTGGCGAGGGAGCTGGCCGCCGACGAGGCCGCTTCCCGCGACGCGGCCGCCGGAAGCGTCAGCGCCTACCTGGAGAAAATCCGTTCCGAACTGGCCGATACCGGCAAGCTGATCGACGAGAAGGTTCTGCACCAAGCCGCCCAAGCCGTCAGCCGCGCCCCGCATGTGCTGGTGGCGGGGATCGCCGGTTCCGAACCCCTGGCGGTGGGCTTTAACTATCGTCTCAGCCGGCTGGGCGTGCATTCCCTCGCGCTGAGCGAGGGATACAACCTGGCGATTCGCGCCGCGGCATTGCAGGCGGGCGACGTGCTGTTCGCCATCAGCTTTTCCGGGGCCACCAAGGACATCCTCACCGCCGCGGAGGTCGCCAAGCGGAACAAGGCGACCGTCATTTCCCTGACGAACTTCCTGCGCGCCCCGCTGGTGGAACTGGCGGACCTGAACCTGTTCAGCGCCACGGACCGCGACCCGATGCACTGTGAAATCTTCTCCAATATCTCCCTGAATTTCGTCCTGGACGTCCTGTTCGCGGAGATTTTCCGAATTCGTAAAAACGCGGAGGAATCGGTCGTCAAAACATTCAACGCCGTGTCCGACAGAAGAATCTGACCATAGATCATCGGAACGTTCATGAATCCCAAAGGAGCAGATCGATGCCCAGATCACCATCCCTGAAACGAAAAACCTCGATTTCCTACAAAACGGAAGAAAAAACGGTCATGCGCGGTTATGACCTGAGCGAACTGGCCGAGGAAGGCTATTCGTTCTGCGACGCGATGTACATCCTGTTTCAAAACCGGATTCCCACGGAAGCGGAAGAGAAGATGCTCAAATACGAGATGGGCGAATTTCTCGAGCATTCCATGTCGCCCTCCGCCGCGAGCGCCATCGGCGTGATCACGGGTCGGCCTAACCTTCCCTGCGCCATCGCCGCGTCGATCATGACGTTCGGCGGCGTGCACGGGCCCGGGGCGGCCCACGGGTACATGATGAACAAATACATCGCCCGCGCCGAGCGGGAAGGCAAGACCCTCGACGAGATGGCCAGGATTCTCGTCGATGAATACCTCGACGCCGGCATGCCGGTCATGGGCATGGGGCAGCCGCAACACCGCGACGGCGATCCCCGCGCCGAACCGACGCACGTGAAACAGGAAGAGCTGGA
>JAFGJE010000066.1 GCA_016929245.1 Phycisphaerae bacterium | reverse complement strand
TTGCAAGATTTTATCATTACAAACGGCATAAGTTATTGGCTCCGCTAAGGAGTAAAGAACGAAAATGAAATTACACAGTAAAAATACGTATTTCAAAGTGTTTCCAAAGGTTCTAAAAAGCACGCTTCGAGGAGATCGTCCACGGTGGTGGTCGCCAGACACTGCACGGCGTCGCCGGCGCCGTAATACACCTTGACCCGGCCGTTGTCTTCCACCCATGCCCCGGCGGTAAACACCGTATTATCGCTCATGCCGGTTTTCTCATAGAGTTCCTCCGGCTCCAGAACGGCATACGGACACCAGGAAATCACGCGGGCGGGATTCTCCAACTCGCTCAACAGAACTCCCAGCTTGTACACCTTTTTGAAGCTGCACATGGTATGCACACCATGGTAGAGAATCAACCATCCGCGGTCGGTTCTGATGGGAACCGCTCCGCCCCCGATTTTATTGTAATGCCAATATTCCGCCGTACGGCTGTGCAGTTTTTCCGCCTGTCCCCAGTACACCAGGTCCGGGGAATACGTCACCCACATCTCCCCGCCGGAGGGTCCCCCGTCGCGTTCCATCAACGCATAGCGTCCTCCAATGGTTTCGGGAAACAAAATCCCGTTGCGGGTGTTGACGCTTCCGGGAAAACTGACGAACTCGAACGTCTCGAAGTCCGTCGTCCGAATCATCGCAAGGCGTGGATTGAATTCCGCGTCCGCGGCGGCATGAACGATGTAATACTCATCCCCGATCCGCGTGACCCGGGGATCGAAATACGACCCACGAATGCCGTTTCGATACACCGGGTCGGCTGGTAACTCGAACGGTTTGGGATCGGGAACGAAATGGACGCCGTCGTCGCTGCGCGCCAGCCAAAGATGTTGCCGAAGGGCTCGATCCTCCGCACGACAAACCATAACATACCGGCCGCGGTATTTCGTGATGCCGCTGTTGTAGACGCTGTGAATCGGTTCGGGGAAGTCGTCTCCCGTCAAAATTGGATTTTCCGGATGGCGTATCAGGTTACCGGGACGTTTGTGAGGATCGGGCCGCATGCGATTGGTTTCCTTCGGCTAGTGGGTTCACCGAGATACGCTCCCTCGGCGAGGAGTTTTTGTTGCAGAGAGGTGATCTCCAATTCACGAGGCGTGATATTCCGCCGCACACAGAGCGCCGCGGCCGTACCGGCGGCCTGGCCCATGACCATACAGTTGGGCATGACGCGAAGGGCGCTGAGAGCCTCGTGCGTCGCGGAGACGCAGCGCCCCGCGACCAGTAGATTATTCACCCCTTGCGGAATCAACATGGGGTACGGCAGCGTGTAATATTGTCCCGGAATATGTTCATGGCGGCGATAATCGGTGGTCGATCCGTCGGGACTGTGCACATCCACGGGATAGGAACCGCAGCCGATGGAACACTCGTGCTTTCGGTATTGGCAGATATCCTCTTCCGTCACCACGTACTCTCCGACAATTCGTCGCGTTTCACGAATTCCGATTCCGTGTCCGACCGCCGCCAACGAAGCCCGCTGGAATCCCGGGACATGCGGAATCAGAAACTCATACACAAATTCACGCGCCTGTCGCCGGCCTGCCAGCTCCGCCCGCGTCCATTCCGCGGGATCCGTCGCCTGCAAATGCAACACGCGTGTTACATTGAACGCAACCTGCCCCGGCCGTCCCGGAACGGCAAACATGCCCGAAAGCCCGTTTCGGCGGGGATTCTCGAAATGGTTCTCCGCGGCGATGATATCGAATCTCCGAACCAGTTCCGCGTAGCCCCCCCCAGCCTCGAACGGTTCCCAATCCACTCCCGCCACGGTGAAGATCAATGTCATCGACTGCGTTTTTCCGTCCGAATTCCGACCGGTTTTACACGGGACGCCCGAGCGAAACGCGATATCCGCGTCACCGCTGCAGTCGATCACCATCCGCGTGGAGATATCCAGCCGTCCCGATTTGGTTTCCACGGAGACCGCGACGATGTTCGCGTCTTTCCGCAGGGGTTCGGCGGCCTGGGTATGCAGCAACAGTCGGCTTCCGCTCCGGATGACCATCTCATCGGCTGCCAGCTTGAGACATTCGCCATCGACGGGAATCCACCGGTCCCGGTCGAGACGCCCGCTTAAGCCCCCCAGCGCGCGAATTCGTTCCGCGAATTCTTCCGCCAGGCCCCGGATGATCTGTTTCCGCCCGTCATGAAAGGCGGCAAAGGAAAGCCCCGCCGCTCCATTCCCCCCCAAAAAACCGTTGGTTTCAATGAGCAAGGTTTCAGCGCCGTTTCGTGCGCAAGCCGTGGCTGCGCAAATCCCCGCCACGCCGCCGCCCACCACCAGAACCTCCGTGGAGAACACCTGCTTGACACCGGCTGGATAGTATAATTGTTTGAGATTCACGTACAAGTTCCGCCAAAAACCATAATTATTCCACATAGATAAATACACAAGGAAAGGAGCTTTGTCAAGTACTTTATGGAATTCCCGACCTGACAAAAACTCAAAAAAATCACTTCAAACAGTTTCTGAAGCGAGCTTTATCTTGCGAAACAATCAAGAAACAACCCACCAGAGGGGCGTACAAGGAATCGTCAACAAATGTTCTTGACAAGAATCAAGAAATAGATATATTAATTATAATAATTCTGCTTTTTAAAGTGAGCTTATAGTGCACCATACAAAACACACCGTTTGGAGTATGATCGTTCTGGCGGGTATGATCGTAACATCCGCCCATGCGGAGAAACTGCTCGTTGAGGTGATTCACGAAGACTCCCCGGGCGCCGAACAGATTCGCCTGGAGAATCCTTTCCTGGAAATTACGATCGACCCGGCCCATGGCGGCAGAATTTCGTCCTATAGTTTCAAAAACGCTCCAAAAGACACGGAAAAGCAGTGGATTTTCGGTTCTTCCGCGGGTCTGTTCATGGATCATACGACGCAATTAATCTGGCCCGGAGAAATGATGAACCGGGCCTACCGTTTCGGCATACTCGAATCCACCCCCACCCGGGTGACCGTCGAACTGAAGGCGACCATGCGGGGAGGCCGCGAAGTCACCGCGGAAAAACCCGGCGATCCGAATATTTCCGGAATCGTCCTTTCCAAAACATACACATTGCATGCCGATTCACCGCTCCTCGAAGTACACTATCGCCTGACCAATCCGACCGATACGCTCAAAAGCCCCGGTTTGTGGATTCAGAACATCCTCGCCCCCGGGGGATTTGAGCAGGCTCGCTTTTCATTCCGCCCGTCCAGTAAGGGCGTGCTGGAAGGTCGATGGGGATCCAAAAGCAACCACAAAACGGGAAAATACGACCAGGACGGCCTGTCCTTCGCGTTCGATCCCACGGACGGCTGGTCCGCCCAGTTGCACAGCCCGACCCGCCAGGGCGTCGTCTTTTTCATGGATTACAACTGGCTGAAATGCCTGTACTGCTGTCTGGAGGCGATGACGACGGAGTGGTGGTATGAACGCGCGATGATTGAGCCGGGACAACATTTTGAAACCCGCTGCGGGGCGTTTCCGTTCACGGGTCTCTCCTCGGTCGCCCATGCCTCCCGACAGATGATCTGCCAACTGGAGATCGCTCGAAGCGAACAACAGACGATCACGGTAACCAATGCAATGGTCGCCGGACCTACGCCGCCGGGGAAATTGTCCGTTCTGGTGGAATTGCTGAACTACAGAACGAGAAAGGTGTTGGCGTCGAAATCGTTTCCCGTCTCTTCGCTGTCGAGTTCGCCGACAGCCCAGACGCTCTCCTGCCCGAACGTAGCCGAGGCTGTCGACCTGCTGGCCCGCGTGAGAGTGACCGGAGCGGACAAGGTGAAACAATCGTATGAGATGTTCTCCGGCGGGGCGGCGATCCTCGGCACGGAAACGCAGTATTATAAAGCCCGCCCGGTGAGGAACCGGCCCTTCTACAAACCGAAAACCATCGTCAAGGCGAAAAATGATCAGCCGAACATCCTGCATCTCCGCGGATTGTTCCAGGTGTATTACCGCTGGCCCGAAATCGTCAAGGCGCTGGGCGGGACCATGACACCGAGCAGCTACACGATTTCCGTGATGGGCCCCTCGATCAGCTATTTCCCGCCCAATTATGACGATCTGATGAAGTACGATCTGATCGTGCTGAACAACCTGCCCGCCAACGGGTTTGGGGACGAAGATCTGGAGAAATTGCACGATTTCGCGAAACACGGCGGAGCGATCTTCTTTATTGGCGGGCCGACGTCCTTCCGTGCCGGCGGATATGCGGGGCATCGCCTGGAGGAGTTTCTCCCGGTCGAAGTCGGAGAAGCCTTTGCGACGGGACGTCTCGAGAAGCCCGTCGCCCTGAATCCCCAAAAGCCCGGCGCGGGTAGGTATCAATACTACCAGAAAGTGGGCAAGCGGAAATCCGGCGCCAAGCTTCTTGTGGGGACGCCGGAGCGGCCTTTGGTTATTTCGCAAAAATACGGTCAAGGGGTCGTCGCGGTGTTTATTCCGCTGGCGTTCGGCGCCCTGGACGATTCGTCGGCGGGTTTCTGGGAAGCCGAAACCTATCCCCAATGGATGGCGGAGGTCGTCCGCGGACTGCTGAACGAAACGGAAACCTATAACGGCAAACACGCCAGGTAGCCTGGTATCCATGGATTTTGACACATCCCGTCTCGTTAGGAGAAAGATGATATGTCGTCCCGCATGTTTTCAACGTTGTTCATAATCGTGCTTGGGATTTCACCGGCTGTGCACGCCCAGGCGAAACCCGCGCCCAGTCTGCGCGTCTGGCCCGACCGCCTTTGCTATGCGCCGGGAGAAAAGGCCTCGATCGACGTTACGATCCGGAATCCCACGGAGAAACCCATCACCGGCGTGCTTCGCGCCCGGATCATCAGCCGACTGAACCACGTTGAGTTCGACAAGAAATCACCGATAACCGTTCCGCCGCAAAACCACGCCGGGGAAACTCTTTCCTGGACGGTTCCCGACGGCAGCAAATGGGGCCATGAAGTTCGGGTTGAGCTCCTGGATACCGAAGGGAAACTCCTCCTGCAGCAGACGGAGTTTTTCGCCACCGGAAACCACGCCTGGCAGGTGGGGCATTGGACCGGTTTCTGCAGCAGCGGCGAAATGCCTTTGGAAGACATCGAAAAAAAGTGCGTCGGCGCCGTTCGTCGATGGTACAACACCGCGGTGGATTATTTTTCCTGGCAGGAATCCGGCTGGGAAACGCTGATCCCGACCCGGGAGACGTGGAATACCGGGCAAACGGGAAATCCCGAAGGAATCAAGGCCCTGCAATACTTCATCCAATTGTGTCACAATCAGGGAATTGAAGTCTATTCGTATCTGCAAGGATGTTCCTGGGGATCCCACGGATTGGACTGGGTTCGGGCCCATCCGGAGTTCTGGAATTTTGACCGGGAGGGCAATCTGTATCCGGGCAAGTTCGTCTACAACGTGGAGCATCTGGAGAAAGTCCGCGGCGGAGACCGGGGAGGAAAGTATCAGAATGCCTTCTGGGGTAATTCCGGAACCATGTTCAATGAGGAGATCAAAAAAGAATTATTCCGCCAGCTTCGCGGTTCGGTGGAGCTGTTCGGCTGGGACGGATTCCGCAGCGACGGTTTGCCGTACCCGCAAAACGCCTGGAACTACAAAGGCGAATACCTCCAGCCGATCCCCGACGGTACATCCGGAGACGATGCACTCCTGGAGTGGTATCAGGAATTGCGGGACGAATTGAAAAAGATCAACCCAAACTGCACGCTGCACTTTAACGCCGGCGCAGTCGCGTATCCGGCGGGGCGGATTTCCCGGCGGTTGATGCTCGGTAAGGCCAGGAACAGTATGGCCATGTGGGAAAGCGGACATAACGTGGAGCGATCCGGGTTTGACCTGACGAATCTGGACGTGTTTATCGGCTATCTGCACAAGGAAGTGGATGTAGCCCGCGAAGCCGACGGATACCGTGTTGTGGGGCCGAACCGCTACGGTACGCAAATGGTCGAAGCCGTCGCCACGGCTTGCGGCGCCAAGATTTTTTATAACATCCATCGCACCCAGTTCGACAAAACGCCGTACCCCTGGCGTGCGTTTACGTTCCGCTTCGGCCGCTATTTTTGGGATCCGAAGTTGGTCCACGTTCCCGAAACCCAAACCATGATTCATGTCAAAGCCGATCCCGGTGTGCGATGGAAGGACTTCATTCAGAAACGCGTCGAAGCCGACGGAACCGTGTACTATATGACACACCTGGTCAATATGCTCCAGGAGTACCAGCCAAAACGAAAGTTGTCTTCTCCCCCCGCACAAACGAACCTGGAAATCACATTCTCCGGTCCCGACGCCCGGAAGATCAAACGAATATGGGTTTTGACGTCAGATCACGGAACGAATGAAATGGCCAAGGAGCTTCCCTTCCAACGCGAAGGCGAAACCGTTCGAGCGACGCTGCCGGAATTGAAGGTCTGGAGCGTGTTGGTTTTTGAACCGGCACAGGGGAACTAAGATGACACGCCGCCTCCGAATCGCGGTTTTGTGTCTGGGGGCGTTGTCCGTAACGGCATGGGCGATCGCCCCGATGGGAACCGCCTCGTTTACCAACGTGCTACTCACGAAGAAAAGGATGCTTACGGATAACGGCCCCCGCCCCCCTGTGATTATCACGTGGTATCAATTGGATCGACAGGGCGTCATGCAGGATTCCCTTCCGATCTTCCGCACCGATGACGACGCCAACGACGCCGCCGTCGCCGATCTGGACGGAAACGGCCGGCCGGAGTTGATCCTGGCCGGCGAGTCTCGTATCAATCACCGTTCCGCCGTTCGCGTTGCCACGCTGGACCGCATGGGGATTTTGTCGCCCGGCGGATTCCAAAACGCCACCGCGGAAACGGACGCATTCAAATACAGCGGGTTGACGACCGGTGATTTCAACGGAGACGGCCGGACGGATCTTCTCGCCGTGGAAAGCTATCCGAACGACACCGGCAGACTGGTGTGGATGTCGTTTGAAAAAACCGCGAAGGGATTCCGCGCGACGCGAGAAGTTCCTCTTCCCGCGGGAAACCTTTCCACGGTCACCGCCGTCGCGTTGACCGACCTGAAACAGGACCGCCGGCCGGATGTGCTCATTGCCGTTCCCGGAGCAACCGGAACGCAAATCGTCCGGCTGACGTTCGCGGTACAAGGCAATTCCCCCCGTCTGCTCGAGCGTAAAACCATTACAACGATGGCGTCCAAAATGGGGACGGTCCATGGGTTGACGTTTATCCCCGGCGGAGAATCTCCCGAGTTGTTCGTCGCGGTGCGAAAGCCGATCCGCAAAGGTGAAACCTTTTCGGAAGAAATGGAAACCCCGGAGGGGGATTTCTTCGCCCCCCTGCCCACAACGGTCGATACGGAAAACGACCGGAGCACCTTTTGGCGGATTTTGTTCGACGCCGACGCGAATCCCTCCGACCCGAAACCGATGAGCGATTTCCACATTGGAAACAACTGGGTTTGCTCCGCGGAAGCGATTGCGCCGCTACCGCCGGTGGTGAAACCCAAGGCCCTGCCGCGAAAAAACAGGCCTCAACCCCCCTACCGCATTCTCGCGTTGCGGGGTTTGTTCAGCGCGTACTACCAGATCGACGCCCTCGGCCGGATGAAACACTGCGAACTGACCAAACGAGGCACGACATTCGCCGTCAGCATGAGACAGCTTCAGGCGGACGACTTCAACAGTGTGGAACAACTGAATCCGTATGACGCCGTCCTGCTGGTGGACCTGCCCATCAGCGCGATGTCGTATCGGCAGTTGCTTTTGCTGGATGCGTATGTCCGGGGCGGGGGAAAACTGGTGGTCTTCGACGGCCCGACCAGCGGGCGCGCGGGCGGGTATCTGCATTCACCGCTGGAAAAAATATTGCCGGCCAAGGTAGGCCCGCGGTTTTCCATCCGGAAATTCGACACGCCATATTCTCTTGGGAAAAGCGCCTCGGGAAAACCGGCCGGATGGGTGTATTATTATAAAACCGTCGGGCCGTTGCAGAGTCGCGCGCGCGTGTTGCTTCGTCATGGGGAAACGCCGTTGCTGCTGGAACGCACCGTGGGCAGAGGGCGCGTATGGCTGTTTACCGGACTGCCCATAGGTCAGGACGAACCGGATACACCCGGCTTCTGGCGAACGGCCGGATGGCCGGAGGAACTATATCAATGGCTGTTCGGGACACGGTGTAACACGCGGGCATTACTGCCGAAGCCTCTAACGTACTATTTCCCTGAACGAGCTTCTGTGGTACAACGAGTCCTGTACGGTTTGTTATCGTATCGTGAGGTTGATCCATGACCATCTCGTCTTCTCTCGACAAATCGGAAATCGTGGCCATGTTGAACGACGTCGCCCGGCATGAAAAGGAGCGATCCCCTCGCAAGCGGATCGCCAACGGAATCGCCCAGTTGATCGAACAGGGCGACCTGCCGGCTGGAACGTCCCTACCCAGCAGCAATGAAATGGTCCGGATTTTCGGCGTCGCCGTTTCCACATTACAGGCGGCGATGAACGACCTGGTCGCCAAAAACCTTCTGACCCGACGGTCGCGTGTCGGCACGATCGTAAACGAGATGGATTCCCCTCGGCAGGATTCCGCCTCGGAGGACCGTGTGTGCGTTTTCTACGATATGGCCGTGCAAACGAGTTTCCAGCGACGATATATCAACGCCGTGCTGGACTCCGCCCATCGACGGAACATTGAAGTCGTCCTTGAAAAGATTGAACGATTTGAGGGAGACATTTCGGAGGAGGAATTCAAACGCTATGCGCAGATGCGGGCGGTGCTGGTGTCCCCCTCCCGGGCGGCCCTTCGCCGAATCGATGAATTTGTTCAAAACGGTGTTCGGATTCTTTTGCTGAACGCCCATAATATCGACAACCCGCATGTCGGCAGCGTGTTTTCCGATCAGTTTTTCGGCAGTTATCTCGCCACGCGGCACCTGATCAATCTGGGGCATCGTCGAATCGGTTTTCTCTCACCGGGCGCCATCGACGCTCACGCCAGCTATTCCTATCGCCTGGACGGCTGTCGTCAGGCCCTCAAAGAAGCCGGCCTGGAGGAACCGCGGGTCTCCAGCGGCCCGCCGCGGCCTCACATATTGCGACGGCTTCAACAACTCGTGGGAGACCCCGCCCGCCCCAATGTCACCGCGATCCTGGATATTGGGGTCAAGATCTATCTCTTTGAAACGCTTTCTCTGCTGGGGTTTTCCGTACCGGACGACATCAGCGTTATCAGCTACGATATGGTGGGCGAGACCACGGAAGACGGAAAGAGCATCGCCACCGTCGAACAACCGATTGAGGAGATTCTTGAGAAGGCCTTTGAACTGATCCCCCATTTCGATTCGGGCGGTTTTATGTTGCGCCTTCCACAGGCGTTCTACCCCGGGGACACCGTCCGGGAAATCTCCCCCGACGAAGCGTAAACGCAACCGATCGGAACCTCGGCGGGATTACCACCAATAATAGTTTGAGCTGTGCCCGTAGGCCGTATCGTATCGCGGATAGTGTTGCCAATCCAGGGAATCCCCCAGATCGTATTCATCCAGGAATTCATCCTGGTCGATCCAAAGCACTCCTCCGTCCCGATACCCGCGGTGCGTTCCGGCGGGAACCGCGGAGGAAACATCTTTCGCCCCTCCGCCTCCCTCGACATGGTTGACCTGTAACGAGTTGTCTGCCTGACCTTGCATGATGACGTCGGCGACAATCACGGCCCGGGCGTCACCGCTGCTGTCCTGGAATCCGGTCAAATGTCCTTGATCTTCCTCCAAAGATTTTCCCATACCGCCAATCTTCTCATGAGAGCCAATATACAGATAGGAGGTATATACGATGTGCCCTATTCCGGAAGGAGGGTAGTCAAGATAATACGGGCACGAGGGACACTGCCACATTCCCGTCCTATCGAAATACCATTCATTCTCCATTGCGCCCGCGCAAAACGGATCGGCGCCATAATCACGGAACGTTTCAACAACACCAATTGAAAGTATGTGCGGAAATATTCTAGCATCATTCCCCTTTGTTGCCGGCGGAATATTTCCCTGGGCGTCATCCGACGCGTACATCGCCGCAGCCGTGACAATCCCTCGAAGTTGGGAGGCACAAACCGCCCGTTTGGCCAATTCTTTTGCCAGAGTCAGGGACGGCAGGAGAATGGAAACCAGCAGCGAAATGATCGCGATCACGACAAGCAGTTCTATCAACGTGAAACCGCGTTTCAGGATGTGCGGCCTTCCGGGGTTCATGCCTGAAATTCCACCGCGAAAAAGGACAGGAAACCTCCGCGGGGTTAAAACCACGCGGAGGTTTCCCGATACTATCGGGTACGAAGAACCGCATTTGATTCGACTCGTGTTCACGGCAAAATTATAGGGCCTGTCACATACATCCACCAGTTCCAAACCGGGAAACCGGGAACAGACATTTTCAACGCTATCGTCGGCGACGACGCAGCAGGACCACGCCGCCGGCCGCCAGCACGCCCAGGGTCATCGGTTCGGGAACCGTCGTCAACGTCCAGTTGTCAACCCGAGCCACGTCGTTTTTATCAATAACGAGCCTCATGGTATCCAGCGTCGTTGCCGCCGCCAAAAACGGAATGTCCGTAGACCCTGTCGTGGTGTTTCCGTTTGCGCTGATGGTAAACGTATCATTCGCAAAATCAATATCGATCTGGATGTCCTGATACGTCTCCGTTGTATACGTCAGCCCGGTATCATGCGTAGCCCCATCGTAGTACGTGACATGTCCGTCAGACCCGAAACTGATATTCGCCAAACAGGTTCCGCCCGAGGAGAATAGAAAACCCGCGCCCGCTCCGGTATTATTCAAGTCAAACATCCAACTGGCCGACTGCGTCTGCTCAATCAGACTCTGGTTTGCGGCGCTGATATGCGCATAGAGCGATGAGACCTGGGGATCGGTTCCGCGTTGCAGCATCAGCGCGTAACTGCCGCTCACGGCGTTCCCCGTCAGGGAAATATCATTCGTGTTATCCTGATCGGCGGTATACGCTTCACCCACCGTCGGCGTCCCCAGCCCATAACCGCCAAGAGCCGTCTGCCAGCTGGAATCCAGAAAGTCATCAAAAAATACGATCGTATCCCCGTAGGATAGCGAAACCACGCACGCGACCATCATGGCCATGATAATCCAATTCTTCATCGTAACTCTCCTTTCATTTTCATGGAACTCGTAAAACCCGCCGTCCGAAAGCCGGACGACCAACACCTCATTCTGACAAGAACGAACGGTATTATTCTGTTTATTCGACATCTTTATTCTATTATTGTTCTGGTATATGTCAAGCCTTTTCTTGCTAAATATAAATTTAATATCGATATTGTACCGCTCCAGGGGGTTATTTGCAGAAAAACCATCCGGCCACGGATATAAACACCTGTTTATTGCATTACTGCACCGCAAACAAGCTTCCTGTCAAAAACTACCGAAGGTGAAGGCGCGATTGATAAAGCCATTCCCCTTTGTATTTGCCAAGGTAGAATAATTATGATTTACAGGGCGTATATATACGAGTTTGTTTCGGATAGAATTTGCGTTTCCAGGAGATCCGGCATGAAGCGGAAGAAATTCACGGAAGAGCGGAAGGCCTTTACCTTGCGACGGGGCAATTTCGCAGGCAGGATTCGAGGATGCAGGTGCGGTGTTTCATGATTGGGGCTTTCCGCTCGCAGTCGGCGGCGATTTGCTGAATGGTGACGTTCGCATTCGTCGGCGGCGTGATGTTTGTGTTGTTTCCGATCAAGGCCGGTCCTTCCGCCGGATGCAGGCTGTAGCGTTTGGCCCAGTCGCAACGGTGACGCGGAATCGAGGGAATTTCCACGCTCCGCCCATTCATCCGAACGGTGAACGTTCCGTCGTTCAGCGCGTCCATGGGGCATGCCCTTTTGCAGGCGCCGCAACGGGTGCAGAGGGAATCGCCGGCGTAAGGCCTGTCGGTGGGGATGGGCGCGTCGGTGACGATGGAGATGACCGGCCCGCACTGCATAAAGAGGATCGGGTGATGACCGTCCTTGCGCGCAACGGTAGCCGACAGGCCGGTGACATACTTTGCTTTGGCACGCCGGGCCACCTGCTCGAAGCTATGAGCGGACAGGTGGTGACACTCATCGACAACAAGATATCCATAGTCTCCAATCCGATCGTCAACCACGCCTTTACGCACCCGGCTCTGCATGATTGCCACGTCGAGTGTTCCCGTCGGCTTCTTACGTCCGCCGCCGATTCTGCCGATGCTCTTGGCGGGCAGGCCCAGAAACGTCGCCAGACGTTCCACCCACTGCTCCAGCAACTGCCGTCGATGCGCGAGAATCAGTGTGTTGACGCCGCGCTGCGCAATCAACCATGCCGTCAGCACCGTCTTGCCGAACGCCGTCGATGCCGATAGTACGCCGATGTCATGTGCAAGCATTGCTTCGGCAGCCATTGCCTGATCGGGACGTAATTCCCCGTGAAACGTCACGTCCAATGGCTGTCCCTGATTTCGCTCGTCGCGTACAATGGGACTGATCTTGAGGTCGGACAAAAGCTCGCATAGATCATCCAGACAGGGACCACCCGGCCATCCGGCGTGCCCGCCGCGAAGCGGGCAGGCGAAGAAGAAGAAGAAGAAGAAGAAGAAGAAGAAGAAGAAGAAGAAGAAGAAGAAGAAGAAGAAGAAGAAGAAGAAGAAGAAG
>JAFGJE010000065.1 GCA_016929245.1 Phycisphaerae bacterium | reverse complement strand
CCATCCCGATACCTGTATCTGGGTTGGAACGGCCCGGTACAGCAATCCGAGTTTTACGCCGCCATCGCCGCCGGCGACGGGCGATTCGCTCTTTTCCTTCGACACCGGCGGGGGTACGCAGCACATCACGGTCAGCAGGCAGACGGTTGGCGCGTACGGAACCAATGCGTCCGTGAACGATTATGGGAAGGCTATCGGGTGGGAGAATGATTCGATCCAGGGAACGGACATCACCGTGCCGGTCTACACCTGGGCGGAAACCCACTACCTGCCCACTTCCATCGTAACGCTGGGCTATCGCGGCTCGCTGTTCGCCCTGACCGGGCGCACCAACAACGCCAGCTTCAAGGGCATGGCCGCCGGGGAATGCCTGTTCCTTGGCGCGGCTGGTTCGCAGCGCGGCAGCGGGGAGGATTGGGAGATTAATTTCCGCTTCGCGGGCAGTCCGAATCGAAGCGGCATTACCATCGGCAGCGTCACCGGTATTGTGAAGAAGGGCTGGGAGTACATGTGGGTTGTTTTTAAGAATGAAAAACATGGAACACTGAAAGAGCTTGTTCCGGTTCCGAAGCGGGTGTACGTGGAGAAAGTGTACGAAGAGGGGGACTTTTCGATACTGGAGATCGGAACGTGAGTTTGAAAAAAGTCCAATCCGGCCAGCCGATGCGGATCAAGGCTGACACGTTTAATTCCATTATCGACGCGACGCGGGCGTATAAAGAGCGTCAGCAGAGCGGCGGGCGGCCTGCGATTCGTGAACATTCCGACAGCAATATCGTCCTGGTCAAGAACGCCAGCGGCGTGGACGCGGAGCGGTTTGGCGTTCTGGGCATTGACGGGCCGATCATCCTGCCGTCGGAGAATCTTTCCGAGTTCGAGAATCGCGTAACGTTCTCCTGTTCCACGCCGGTAGCAGGCACGCACGAGGGGAAGTTCGTCGTGCTGGCGGAGCCGATCAAGGCCGGCGCGATCGGCAAAGCTTTGGCCCTGGGCGTAACGCCAGTGCAAATCTCCGTGACGGCGGAAAGCGACAAATACGCCGACATCGGCGACGCGGCCAAACTCACAAGCGGCGCGAGCGGCGCGGCACAAATTCTCTGGAAGGAATCCGGCACGGGCACGAAATGGGCCGTCGTGCGGCTGGGCGGCGGTGACGGCGAGACGGAGTACATCGGCTACGGCAAACCGGCGGCCGGGCAGACCGACGCACCGGTGACGAATCCATGGATTCTCCTGACCGTGACCGACGCGGCGGGCGTGCCGATCCTGGATGGAAACGAACAAGAGCAGACGATCCAGGTCTGGCGTAACGCCGCGCGAACGAATCTGTACACAGCCTTCACTTCCGCCACCATCTTCACCTACGTCCGCTTCCCGCAGCCGGTCGGCGGCGTCGGCGGGTGCATCTTTGGCCGCACCGAACCGTACCAGCGATACGACCTGTACAAGCCCGCCGACGGATATTCCATCGTCGGTTATGAAGGCGTGACGCCCTCGACGGACATCACGGGCAACCCCGCCGAGGAAAATCATCTGCACGTGCGCGGGATGTTTTACGTGGAGGCCGGGAGCAAGGCATTTCGGCCCTGGTTCGTGATCGACCCCGAAAAACTCTCCGGCGGCGGGAAGGTCAAAACCGACGAGGACGACACGACGGCGGGATTTTTGGATGATGAAATCATCGTCCTGCCGGATGAGGGCCACAACTGGATCACAAAAACCGTCACCCCCGGCGGGGAAGATGACAACAAGCTCCTGCTGGAGCACAACGATTGGGATGCAGCCAACACCTCCACCATCGGCAGTATGATCTCGATTGAGGACGCCGGGCCGGGGATTACGATCACGCCCACCGGCACATTACCGCCGGAGGGAACAGCGTGGTTCGTCTTCAAGGAATATGAGGATGAATACGACGGCAGGAATCACAGCCGCCTTCGCGCGAAGGAAGGTTTGAAATATTTCATCATCGACCTGTCCGTCACGAGCCAGGTGAAGGTGGATTTTGACGACACGACGGCAGGCTTCCTGAATGACGAGATCATCGTCGCGCCCGCGTCGGGGTACGCATGGCTGACAAAAACCGTCACGCCCGGCGGGGCAAACGACAACAAGCTGCGGCTGGAACATGCCGACTGGGATTCGGCCCATACAACCACCGTCGGTAATCTTCTGGCGGTGCAAGCCGCCGGGGGCGGCGCGTCGATCACCACGTCCCAGCCGGCGGATAAAGCGTGGGTTTCCTTCGTCGAGTATGAGGACGAATACGACGGAAGGAAGCACAGCAAACTTCGCGCCAAGGCCGGGACAAAGTACCTCGCTATCGAATCCACCGGAGCGCCGGACTACAAGGTAAAGACCAACGGCGACGATAGCGTTCCGGGATACCTGGACGATGAAATCATCGTCGATCCGGGTGGAGACGCGCCATACTGGCTGAAGAAATCCATCGCCCCCGTTCCGGTCTTGCCCGACCGAAAGCTCCTGATTGAGCATGACGAGTGGAGTTCGCAACGTGGCGAATCCGTCGCCGAACCGATCACGATCAACAGCGTCGGCGGCGGCGTGGCGTCCGTGGAGGAAGTCACCGGCGAGGGCTACTGCTGGATCAAGTGGGACTTTTACGACGTGTCGCGCGACGACGCCGGGCACGTGGACGTGTCGGTCGCCGGTTCGCTGTTCGCCCAATGGATAGCCGTTCCGCCGGGCGAGGAACTTGGCGACATGATGTACTGGGACGGCGTGAAGTATGTCATTCTCGCGTCGGGCGGCGATCAATCCATCATGTACATCGACGGAGACACACCGGCGTGGTTTGAGGCCGGCGCGTCGCAGTCGATTTTGATTACCGGCTCGGCCGGGCTGGCGTGGCAACCCAAGGGCGCGGATGAATCCATTTTCATCACGCGCGGCGGTGAATTGGACTGGTTCGCAAAAGGCGGCGATCAATCGCTGCTGTTCGTCAGCGGCAGCGCCCTGTCGTGGTTCCAGGCCGGCGCGTCGCAATCGCTGCTGATTACCGGCTCGTCCGGCCTGTCCTGGAAACCCAAAGGCGCGGACGAATCCATCTTCATCACGCGCGGCGGCAACCTGGACTGGTTCACAAAGGGCGGCGATAAGTCCATTCTGTACGTCAACGGCGGGAGCCTGTCGTGGCTCGCCGGCCCGACCTCCAGCACGCAGGTTCTGGGCGGCGGTCCCGGCTGGACGGGCAACACGCAGTGGATCACGGTCGTAACGGACGTGCAGTGGAATTCAACAGCCCATCGGCTGGAGAAGAAAACCCGCTCCATCCGCGTAGTGGACGCCGCCGCCGAAAGCGGCTGGACCGCCTTCGCCACGGCCACGGAAGGCTGCGCGATGTAAGAAACGAAGAGAGTGCGAAGATCGAAGTGCGAAGTACGAAAAATATGCGAAGCCGCACTTCGCACCACGCACTTCGCACCAGGAAATAACCAATGGCTGTTCACGACAATCTGATCTACGACGGGAACTACCTGCTGTATGATCCCAACACCGACGAGTTGATCTACGGCGACAACTGCAATTGCTGTGAACTGGACTGCGACGAAGCGGAGTACTTCTGCCGGTATCTGCATTGCAGTTGCTACGACGTGGCGTCGTATCGCTGCTGCATCAAGGGCGACATCGACCACCCGCAGATCTCCAATTACGATCCCGGATGGCTGCTGGAAAATATCGGCGAGGGCGAATGGCAATATTCCGGCCCGGGCGCGGACGGATCGACGCCCATCATCGTCAATCTGAAAATCACAGATTTCAACACATCCACGCAGGCCGCTACGTTCCGCCTGCTGGTGAGCATGAACGGCGGCGAGCCGTTTTTGAATCGGACCTACGTGAGGTCGCCGAGCGGCACGTGCATCAACTGCACCGTCGGGCCGTTCGACACCCTTCCGCAGATATACGTCGATCCGCCGGGCTACTGGATGCCGGATTATACAAAGTGCAACGATGACAACGGCGTGCCGTGCCGGGCCTACTGCAAGCCGACGCACGACAACAGCAACTGGATCGCCACGGTGACGTTGAGCGGAATCGACTTCTGGGGATGGAATGACGGCGACGCTGTAAAATTCCTTCTGTGCAATCCGTTGGCTGGAAGCTATCACAGCCCATGGATTCTCGACTGGGACGCCGGCGCGATTAACGGCACGCATGTCCTGACGAAGTATTCCTGCTGCGAATTTCGGAAGGAATTTCCGATCACGTTTTCGACGCGGGATTACTGGGACTGGTGGAATGACCCGGAGGCGGATAGAAGCGACTTCTGCCCGAATCGATATTTAACGGATCGCACGATGACGAACGAAGCGACGGTGCGAATCAGTTTTATCATCGGTTCGGATTACAGCCGACTGACGGTGACGGTGAGCAGCCTGAGGGGGTTCGGCATGAAGTACAACTGGGACGGCTATGGCGGCTGTTCCGGGGAATGGCGAATGGGATCGTTCGCGATCTTTTACGGAGAAGATGAAGAGACTTCGCCGTCGTGTGAGGACGATTTGAACGTGTCCATGGACAACGATTACACCGCGTGGGCGAGTCTGGGAGGAACCGATTCCAATTACTGGCGCGCCGGGAAGAACGGCTCAGCCACCGTGCAACTTTCGGGATTATAACGATGGAAACGATTTCACAAATTTCGGTTGTTTCAAACAGGACGTTGGAAGCATTGAAGCCGATGAATCCATTAAACCCGTCGAATTCGTTGAAACAGATAGAACAGTCGAGTCCGTTGAAACAGATGAAACAGTCAAAGCCGTTGAAACAGACGGAACAGTTAAAAAACTTCGCGGAGACGAATCATTGCACCGCCGGTGTGCATTGCCGCACCTGCCGTGACCGCGAAGGCGGACGCTATTGGCGGCTGATGCTCGCCCAATGCTACGCGCTGCCGAATGATGAGGTGGACTTTGAATGCCCGCACGGCAAACCATGGGGATTTATCGCAAAAGATGTTGAAACGGAATCCGATTCGGCGAAACGAGCCAAACGGAAACGTGAATCCGACGAGGAAACCCCCGGCTTGGAAACCGAGGAAAACCCAGGCGGGAAAAACGGCGATGAAACCAATGTGCAACCCGCCAGGGAGCGCCGCTACGCCTTGTCGCCGGAGGTCCGCGAAAAACTGCGGGACGTATTTTTGCAGTTCCGCACCGCCTGCTACCAGCATCGATCCTTGAAAAACTGCGATTGCGAACTCCACGCCATGGGCAACTGCGGCCTGAAAACCACCCTGAAAAACACGGGCCGCCTCCCCTGCGCCGAATCCCACTTCCCCGCCGTCGAAATCGACGCCCCCTTCCGCCAGCAACTCAATGATTGCGAGCAAGAGTAGCCCGTAGCCGGTAGTCTGTAGCCCGGTTTTCCCTGACCACCGACTACTGATTACCGACTACCCGCCTGCGGTTACGAAGGAAAGCCCTCTTCGCCGTCGAAGACTGGGCCGTCGAGGGTGGGTTTGAGTATCAGTAAACATTAACAGGATGCACAAATCGAAACGTGGTGCGATTCCATTTTCGTTTCTTATTTTCAATGTTCGAAGAGGATTGTGAGCACTCTAGGACCACTCTACCAAAAAATCGATTTACATGCGGGGAATGCGGGGAAATATATATCGAAAATACCTGTAGAATCCATGATGCGCCATGGGGGAATTCTGGTACAATACTCCTGTTCGGTCCGTCTATCGATGACTTGAACGGGATAAAGGGTTTTACTTCCCGCCACAAACTCTCGCCTGACGCTCCTTACTCCTTGGGCTGATATTGCAGCCTCTTTCAACCGATCCGGGAAGTAAGAACAGGATCTCCGCCCTTTATGACAGGAGACTCTCATGGGCAAAAAATTGTATGTAGGAAATCTTGGGTACGACGTGAATGACGTCGATTTATCGCAGTTATTCTCTCAACATGGAACCGTCGACAGCGCCACGGTAATCATGGACCGCGCCAGCGGCAGAAGCAAAGGCTTTGGATTCGTGGAAATGTCCTCGAACGACGAAGCGAATGCCACCATTTCGGCGCTGAACGGCGTGGAACATTCCGGCCGGGCGCTGAAGGTCAACGAAGCCAAGCCCCGCGAAAACAGCGGCGGTGGCCGGGGCGGATATGGCGGCGGCGGTGGACGTCGTTACTAAAAACAAGAGATGAAAATCAAGTGGAGCCCCGACCTTGGTCGGGGCTCTTTCCTTTTTGTTGCGATCTTTCGCAGCGGAAACAAAAGAGCACGATTATGTCCAGTTTGGGAACCATTAAGATTAAAGGCAAATCCGGAAAAGCTTACAAATTTAAATCCTACCCCCTCGATACTGTTTTCGACGAAGGTTTGGGCGGTGTGTATATCCTGACGAAAAGAAGGTTTAGAGAAGCCACACGAACCCAACGACATAAACCGTTGATGCTTGGGCACAATGCCAATCTCCGGGAATCAAACATCGACACGTCCGATCCCTTCTATGCCGACGCGAACTGCATTTGCGTTCTGGTGGAGAAGGATGAAATCGCACGGCAGGGAATTCATCAGGACCTGACCTTATCCGGTTCACGCGAAAATACATAATCAGATGATATCGTGATTACGGCAGAGGCCTTATCCCTTCTTCGCCTCGCGGCACACCGGGGATTCGGACAGGGTGAAGATCACGACTTCTTCGCCGGTCTGCGTACTGATATCATGATGCAGACTCACCACCTTGACCCCGGTGATATCACTCACCATCGTTTCCAAGGCCGGTCGTGCCGTTTCCACTAACTGCGTCCGCACCTGCTTAAGCAGGCCTTGGCCTTTTTCGGTCGGGAGTGTTTTAACGAGTTGCTGCTCGGCGGCAGTCAAGACACCCTGGAGACGCACCACGAGAAGATCGCCGATCAGGTGGGTGTGAATCCCTTTGGGGCCGCGACCCATGTACTCCTGCTCGAAGCGGCCAACCCCTTGGCAAATAGCGGCTTCAATTTCACCTTGTGTTTTCATACACACGAACCTCACTGGTAGGATATACAGCGGTTTACTATTCAAATATTCGCGGACCGTAGCCGGAATTTCCCGACACATCCACATCCAAGATACCGAAAGCGGGAGGTAATTTCCAGAATTGGCTTTGTTTCGTGTTTCTATTTTACTATAATTATAATGTTGCGGAGCACGGATAGGCTCCGAATCGGATGACTGGATGAAGGGCAACCCGGCTGTGCCGGTAGGCCCGTTAACGAGTAAGCCGATACGGTTTAGCACCTTATGGGTGTTGGACCGTGTCGGCTTTTTTTATTTCCCGCATTGTTGACGCAAAGCAAAGGACCGCCGGATACGGGAGCATACGAATGAACGAAAACCAGCCAAACACGGCGCAAAGAATCGTGAAGGCGGCGATGACCTTCCAGCAACAAACGACTGGCCATGTGCCCAAGGGGGTCTCCGTGGTTCTACATCAGGATACACTCGTCATTACGATGCATGAGGCCCTTTCGCCGGCGGAGAAGGACCTGGCCAAGAACCCGGTTGGCGCCGCACAGGTGGAAGAGTTTCACCGGCAGTTGTTCCGAAATTCCTCGAGGTCCCTGCGGGAGGAGATACGGAGTATCCTCGGCGTGGATGTTCGGGGAGCTATCGTGGAAATCGAACCGGTCACGGGAACCGTGGTGCAGGTGTTCTGCCTGGCCCAAGGCGTGCCCGGGGAGAGTTGGAGTGAGGGAACGCCCGGTGGCCCGTTACGGGAAGGAAGTTGACCCATGAAAACACCTCTTCCAGTAAATCGTTCCGACGGTCGAAGGGCTCGTTTGCGGATTGTCTGTCCGGCGTATCCGGCGTTCAACATCTACTCCCGGCCCGCCAAGGTGATGACCGCTCTGGGGCCGGTGT
>JAFGJE010000064.1 GCA_016929245.1 Phycisphaerae bacterium | reverse complement strand
TTGCAAGATTTTATCATTACAAACGGCATAAGTTATTGGCTCCGCTAAGGAGTAAAGAACGAAAATGAAATTACACAGTAAAAATACTGTGTTTTGTTTCTATTTTTAATCTATTGACGGGTTGCATGAAATTCGTATTCTCAATAAAGAAGGCAGAAGGCTACCAAGACTTTATCTTGTTGGAAAGTGTTTTTTCCGAGTTTGTTTTCGGGAGGCCTGTAATGAACTGGAAAGATTTTACAAGACGAAATGTAGTCGATTTCTGTAATCAAATTGGATCAAGAACTTTCTGTCTTAAGGATTTTATAAAAGCGAAAATCGACGCCTTTCAGCATTTCAAGCCAAATAATAATCATATTGAAGCTAAGATCAGACAACAATTACAAGTTCTTCGAGATACGGGAATCATTTCTTTTCTGGATAATTCAGGACATTATACATTAAGGGGGATAGATCTTCTTGAACCGGAAAAAAAGGAATTACAATCAATCGATGTTAGCGGGGAAATTCCTGAAAGAAGAGAATATCTTGTTGAAACCTATGTCAGAAATATTACTTGGGCAAAAAAGGCAAGAGAGATATTTGGGGAGTATTGCCTATACAGGAAATGCAGGAATACATTTCTTAAAGATGATGGAACAAGGTACATTGAAGTACATCACATAATTCCACTTTGTAATGGAGGGGAGGATGGAATATGGAATATGTCCGTTTTATGCGCACATCATCATCGCATGGCGCACTTCAGTGACGCAAAAACGAGAATTACGATGGAAAATTATTTATTGAAAGAAGTCGAACAAAGACTTTAGCAAGTCTTGATAATAGAAAGGTGGCGGGACAGAGCCCCGCCACCCAAAAGACATAATTAAATTTCCTTATCTATCGAACTGGCCGTCGAAGGCGATGGCGCTGGGTTCGAAATCAACGTTGCGGACGAAATCGCACGCTTCGGTGGCGCCCTGAACGCGGTCCATACCGGCGTCTTCCCATTCCACGCTTAAGGGGCCTTTGTATCTCATCTGGTTCAGGCAGCGAATGATTTCCTCGAAGTTCACCTCGCCCCGGCCTAGGCTTCGGAACATCCATCCGCAACGCGGATCGCCCAGATCGAAGTGCGAACCCAGAATTCCGCTCGTGCCATCGAGCATGACCGTCGCGTCCTTCATGTGGACGTGGAAAATCCTCTTCGCGAACCGCCGCAGGAAGACCACCGGATCGACGCCCTGCCAGTGCAGGTGCGACGGGTCGAAGTTGAATCCGAAGGCGGGGTGATTCTTGATCGCTTTCAAGGCCCTCTCGGCGGAGTAGATGTCAAACGCGATTTCCGTCGGGTGCACTTCCAGGGCGAAGCGGACGCCGTTGGCTTTGAAGGTGTTCAGGATCGGCGTCCACATCTTGGCGAAGTAGGCGAAGCCCTTGTCGATATCGGCCTGGCTGATCGGGGGGAAGGCGTACACCGCGTGCCAGATCGGCGAACCGGTAAAGCCGTTGACGACTTTCACGCCGAAGTTCTTCGCGGCCGCGGCGCATTTCTTCATCGTTTCGACCGCCCATTTACGCTTCGCTTCGGGTTTGCCGTGGGTGGATTTCGGGGCGAAGGCGTCGGAACGGCTGTCGGTATTCGGATCGCACACGAGCTGCCCGGCGAGGTGATGTGAAATCGCCCAGCAGCCGAGGTGATACTTTTTCAGCAGCGCGCGGAGATTGTTGCAGTAGGTTTTGCTCCCGGCGGCCTGGTCCACGTCGAAATGATCGCCCCAGCAGGCCAGCTCCAGACCGTCGTAGCCCATGTCGGCAGCCAGTTCGCACATCGTCTCGATGGGCAGGTCGGCCCATTGTCCCGTAAACAGCGTCACTTTCCGTGCCATGAATATTCTCCTTGATCGGTTGAAGGGTTTTTAGATCGGATCGTTTCGCGGCGGGGGGAAACCTTGTCAAACAGCCCGCTTTCCCGCCGTCTCGATTTGTTCGCGTTACGAGTCGGTATAGTACCGCGGCGTCGCATTGATTTTCCAGCCTCATTCTCCGCGACTCAACCAAATATCTTCCACCGAAATCATTCATGAAACCGAGTTGTGTTTCCGAAAGATAAAAATCATTTCTTCGTTCCACAGGTGGGTATCCGGGTTTTCAAAAAAAATCAGAATTTTGGAAAAAACTCTTTCCCAAAACGAGCGTTATCCGATAGTATATTGGCGATGAGATTGTGAACTATTTCACTTAGTTGCAAAAGTACCCAAAAAACAGTATATTTTCAATCATCTTTGGAACCGCCTGCTTGTGATAAATTTCACAATATGCGGTTGAGTTTGAATAAGGATTAAGGTGAAGGCATGAGCGAAACACTTGAATCGGCGATCCGTGACATTTCGCAGGCGTGCGGAAACGATCGTTCGCGCATGATGGATATTGTCGAGGCGGTCCAGGCGAAGTACGGCTGTGTCAGCGGCGAGGCGATGGACCTGATTGCCAAGCAGGTTTCCACGCACCGCGTGGAGGTCGAGAGCGTCGTGTCGTTTTACGCGTTTTTGTCCGAGCAGCCCAAGGGAAAGGTTGTCATTCGCCTGTGCGACGACATTATCGACGAAATGAAGGGCAGCGAGTCGGTGGCAGAGGCGTTCAAGCAGGAACTCGGCATCGATTTCGGCGAAACCACGCCCGACGGTGTGATCACGCTGGAGAAAACGCCCTGCATCGGGATGTGCGACCAGGCGCCGGCGGCATTGATCAATAATGAAATCATCACGTATCTCAGCAGCGACCTGGCGAGGGAGATCGTCCGGAAGCTGAAGAAAAATCCCGATCCGAAGAAACTCGTCGGACGCCTGGGCGACGGAAACAACGCCAGCCACCTGGTGCACTCGATGGTGCACAACAATATTCGTCTCGCGGGCGAGGTGATCTTCTCGGAGATGGCCCCCGGCGCGGGACTGAAAAACGCCTTGGCGCTGAATCCGCAGGAAGTGATCCGGGACGTCAAGACCGCCAGGCTTCGCGGGCGCGGCGGGGCGGGGTTCCCGACCGGAATGAAATGGGACTTCACCCGCCAGGCGACCGGCGACAAGAAATACGTCCTGTGCAACGCCGACGAGGGCGAACCGGGCACGTTCAAGGATCGCGTGATCCTGACGGAAAAGTCCGACCTGATGTTCGAGGGGATGGCCATCGCCGGATACGCCATCGGCGCGGACACCGGGATCGTCTACCTCCGCGGCGAATACGCGTATCTCAGGCCGTTGCTGGAAGACGTGCTCGCCAGGCGACGCAACGACAACCTCCTGGGCAACGACGTGATGGGCAAGAAAGGATTCAACTTCGACATTCGCATCCAGATGGGCGCCGGGGCGTACATCTGCGGCGAGGAGACGGCTTTGATCAGCAGCTGCGAGGGGCTGCGGGGCGATCCGAAGAATCGTCCGCCGTTCCCGGCCCAGAAGGGGTATCTCGGCTGTCCGACGGTCGTCAACAACGTCGAGACGTTCTGCAAGGTCGCGCGGATTCTCGAGCACGGGCCCGGATGGTTCGCCAAGATGGGTTCGGAAGGGTCCAGCGGCACGAAGCTGCTGAGCATCTCCGGCGACTGCGCCAAGCCCGGCGTGTACGAAGTGCCCTTCGGCATCAAGGTGCGCGAAGTGCTGGACCTGTGCGACGCGGAAGACACGGCGGCGGTTCAGGTCGGCGGGCCCAGCGGGCAGATGATCGGCATGAACCAGTTCGGCGACTCGATCTGCTACGAACACCTCGCCACGGGCGGGTCGGTGATGGTCTTCAACTCGACGCGCGACGTACTGACCATCGCGCGGAAGTTCATGGAATTCTTCGTCGAGGAAAGCTGCGGCTTCTGCACGCCCTGCCGCGTGGGCAACGTGCTGCTGAAGGAAAAACTCGACGACATCATCGAAGGCAAGGGAAAGTCCGGCGACCTGGACTATCTTGAAAGTCTGGGCGCGACGATCAAAGCCGCCAGCCGTTGCGGGCTGGGGCAGACGTCGCCGAACCCGATCCTGACGACGATCAAAAATTTCCGCTCGGTGTACGAGGCGAAGATCGCGGCGGGAAAAGTCGAAGAAGGATTTCAGCCGACGTTTGACATCCACGCCGCGCTGCAAACGGCGGAAGGCATCGCCGGACGAAAATCCGTTCATGCGTAGGAAAAAACAACGAGCCCCTCGCGTAAGCGATGGGACAAATGCGATAAAAACGTGTCACGAGGAACATTATGAGTAACACGATTACATTCACGATTGACGGTGTGGAAGTGACCGGTCAGCCGGGACAGACCATTATGGAAGCCGCGGACGCGGCGGGGATTTACATCCCGCGACTTTGCGCGCTGGAAGAGCTTTCCCCGCACGGTTCGTGCCGCGTCTGCACGGTGATGGTCAACGGCCGTCCGCAGGCCGCCTGCACCCAGCCCATCGCCGACGGCATGGTCGTCGAGAATGACACCGAGCAGATCCTGGCGATCCGCCGGGACATCATCGACATGCTCTTCGTCGAGGGCAACCACTTCTGCATGTTCTGCGAGAAGAGCGGCAACTGCGAACTCCAGGCGCTGGCGTACCGATTCGGCATCGCCGCGCCGCGGTTCCCGTACCTGTTCCCCAAGCGGGACATCGACGCGACGCACCCGGATATTTTCATCGACCGCAACCGCTGCATCCTGTGCGGCCGCTGCGTACGGGCCAGCCGCGACATCGACGGAAAGAACGTCTTCGAGTTCGTCGGACGCGGATTTGAAAAGCGCGTCGCCGTCAACGCCGAAGCGAACCTCGCCGACACCGACGCCGCGGCGACGGACGAGGCCGTCAACGTCTGCCCGACCGGAGCGCTGCTGAAGAAGCGCGTCGGATACGCCGTCCCCGTCGGACAACGAAAATACGATCACAAACCCATTGGGTCTGAAATCGAGAAAAAATAACATAAGAAGAGAACGCGAATGACGCGAATAAAGACGAATGACACGAATGTTTTTTGTTTTTATTCCTCAAAAATAATTCGTGGTATTCGTTCTTATTCGTCTTATTCGCGTTCTCTTGGTTGATTACTACAAAGGATAGAGTTATGGCGAAACCGAAAGTTGCTACGACCTCTCTGGCGGGATGCTTCGGGTGTCACATGTCGTTGCTGGACATCGACGACCGCATCCTGAAGCTGGTGGAACTGGTGGACTTCGACAAGTCCCCCGTGGACGACATCAAGGAATTCACGGGTCGATGCGCCGTGGGATTGATCGAAGGCGGCTGCGCGAACGAGGAAAACGTTCGCGTCCTCCAGGATTTCCGCAGGCACTGCGACATCCTGATTTCCGTGGGCGATTGCGCGATCAACGGAGGCATTCCCGCGATGCGCAACGCCGTTCCGCTGAAGGAGTGTTTCCAGGAAGCCTACAGCACCGACAACCGGCTGGGTCCGGCGGTGTACAATCCGGACAACCAGATTCCCAACGATCCGGAAATTCCCCTGTTGCTGGACAAGGTCTACCCCTGCCACGAGGTGGTCAAGATCGACTATCACCTGCCCGGCTGCCCGCCGCCTGCGGACACGCTGTGGGAAGCCCTCGTGGCGCTGCTGAGCGACAAACCCGTCGCCCTGCCGTACGAACTGATTAAATACGATTAATACACGATGGAAGAAGAGTCCACGGATTACACTGATGTAAAAAGATTTCACGGATTTACTCTTATGATTTTAACGAAAAATCCGTGTAATCCATCTGAATCCGTGAAATCCGTGGATGATTTTGCGGAGATAAACATGGCCAACGACAAGACAAAACGAGTAATCATCGAACCGGTGACCCGCGTCGAGGGGCACGGGAAGGTTTCGATCCTGCTGGACGAAAAAAACAACGTCACCCAGGCGCGGCTGCACATCGTCGAATTCCGCGGTTTTGAGCGGTTCGTGCAGGGACGCCCGTACTGGGAAGTGCCCGTGCTGGTGCAGCGGTTGTGCGGAATTTGCCCGGTCAGCCACCATCTTTGCGCCGCCAAGGCGATGGACCTGATCGTCGGCGTGGACAAACTCACCCCCACCGCCGAGAAGATGCGTCGCCTGATGCACTACGGACAAACGTACCAGTCCCACGCGCTGCACTTCTTCCACCTGGTCAGCCCGGACCTGCTGTTCGGGTTCGACGCCGACCCGGCGATCCGCAACGTCATCGGCGTGGCGGCGAAGTTCCCGGACCTGGCGGTGCAGGGCGTGATGATGCGCAAGTACGGCCAGGAGATCATCAAGGCGACGGCGGGCAAGAAAATCCACGGTACCGGCGCGATTCCGGGCGGGATCAACAAGAACCTCACCATCGAAGAGCGCGACGGTTTCCTGAAGGATCTTGACCAGCAGCTCGAATGGTGTCGGGCGGCATTGAAGATCGCCAAAGACTACACGCTGGAGCATCTCGCGGAACTGGCGGATTTCGGATCGTTCGACTCGAACCATCTGTCCATCGTTCGCGAAGACGGCGCGATGGACCTGTACGACGGAAATCTGCGCGCGATCGACGCGGAAGGAAAGAAGATTTTCGACCAGGTCGATCCGCGGGACTATCACACCGTGCTCCAGGAAGAAGTCCGAAGCTGGTCGTACATGAAGTTCCCCTTCCTCCAGAAACTCGGGCCCCAGAAGGGCTGGTATCGCGTCGGACCGCTGGCGCGGATCAACTGCTGCGACTTCATCGACACCCCCGAAGCCGAGGCGGCCCGGAAGGAATTCGTCGAAGCGACCGGTAACAAAACCTGCAACGTGACGATGGCCTACCACTGGACGCGGATCATCGAACTGCTGCACGCCGGGGAGAAGATCAAGGAACTGCTCCACGACGCCGATCTGCAGGGCACGGATCTTCTCGCCAAGGGCGAGCGTCGCGGCGAGGCGGCTGCCATCCTCGAAGCCCCGCGCGGAACGCTGATCCATCATTACAAGGTCAACGAGGACGACCAGGTGACGATGGCCAACCTGATCGTCTCGACCACGCACAACAACGAACCGATGAACCAGGCGGTGCGGAAAGTCGCCGCCGACCATATTTCCGGCAAGGCGGAGATTACCGAAGGCCTGCTGAACCACGTTGAGGTGGCGATCCGGGCCTACGACCCCTGCCTGAGCTGCGCGACCCACGCCCTGGGCAAAATGCCCCTGGAAGTGACGCTGCTGAACGCCGACGGACAAGTGGTGGATCATAAGGCAACGTAAGAATAAGAGATCGCGAATAAGACGAATACAGACGAATTCCGCGAATTGTTTTAAATAGATATTTAGAACAGTTGGGAAGTTTTTATAATAAAAATATTCGTGTTATTCGTCTTTATTCGTCTTATTCGCGTTCTCTTACAATGAATGATAAGAAAATACTGCTGATCGGTTACGGCAATCCGGGTCGGCTGGACGACGGGCTGGGTCCGGCGTTCGCGAAGGCGGCCGAGGAATTCGCCCCGCCGGACTTGACGGTGGATTCGGATTACCAGTTGAACGTCGAGGACGCCGACGCGGCGGCGAAACACGAGATCGTGATCTTCGTAGACGCGGACACCGCCGGAGTCGAACCGTTCTGGATGAAGGAAATTCACGCGGGACCGCCCCAGGTGAGTTTCTCCAGCCACAGCATGTCGCCCGAGGGCGTTTTGGCGCTGGCGCGGGATTTGTTCCATGCCGCGCCTAAGGCGTACCTGCTGGGCATTCGCGGATACGAGTTTAACGAGTTTGGACAATCTCTTTCCTCGGGCGCGGAAGCGAATCTGAAGGAAGCGATTGATTTTTGGCGAGACGCCTGTCAGAAGGGACTGGCGAATCATCTTAGGGAAATCCGCCCGGAAGGCGCATCGCCCCGGCCGGGCCTGAACCATAACGAGGACGACCCATGCAAGACGGAAAACACGTGATCCTGTGCGTTGACGACGACCAGGACGTTCTGGATTTTTTGAAAACGGTTCTGGAATCCGCCGAATACCAGGTAGTGACGGCCCCCACGGGGGAAGAAGGCGTGAAGGTCTTCCAGGCCAACGGACCCGACCTGGTGATCGTGGACCTGATGATGGAAGAAGTGGACGCCGGGACGAGCTTCGTCAAGGAACTCCGCGCCCAGGGATGCAAGGTTCCGATCTACATGCTCAGTTCCATGGGCGACGACCTGAACCAGATCACCGACTATTCCGCCCTGGGTTTGGCGGGCGTCCTTCAAAAACCCCTCGACAGCAAAAAACTCCTCGGATTGCTGTCGGCGAAACTGAAATAACCAGCGTCACGAATCGGTATTCGTGACGGAAACCATCGCCCTGGTTTCCGCGGCGCCGAGCGGCAAACCGATTCGTGTATCGGCTTGCCGTTCGGCGCTGTTGTGTTTTCTCCCCGGGAAGCGCCGCCGCGACACGAAAACCACACCGTTCCGTGGGAATTTGAACTTTTTTTATTCCCGCGATTCGCCTTCTCTTCGCGTCAGGAAGATTCTCGTCTCGTCCGGCCGAAGGGTCAGGAGCAGGCCTTGGTCGGGGTGGACGATCAGCGTTTCCTCGCGGATTTCGCTTTCATGGGCGTAGAGGGGGGCGCTTTGCGGCTTCACGTCGCGCAGGAGATACTCGCCGGTTCGCCGGGTTTGAACGAGAACGCCCGAAACCCCGTCGGACAGCGTCGTCACGCGCAACCCGCCCTCACCCGACAGGGAACACCACAACACCGCCCCCACCGAGGAACCAACCACGATCCCCGTCCATACCCGGAATCGAACCTTGTTTCGACGAAAAAGGAACGTCGCCGCGAACGCCAACACGATGACGATTCCGGCGAACAGCGCGGTTGTTTTCGTGGTTCGGCTCCATGACGGCGGGGGGAGATAGCACTCCTGCCAGGTAACGGGGTCCAAAAAGGCGTCTTTCGTCAGCCGTGCAACGGGCCAATGGATGGCGGCTTCGGTTTGCGCGATCGGCGGGGCGGCCAATGAATCGTCCGTCAGCAGGCCGATGTCGTAGGTTTGCGATGCGCTCAACGCCGGGAGAAACACCGTTCGCTCCGCCCGACTGTTCGGGGGAATCGCCAGGGGAAACTGCATCGTCGGCCCGCCGTCGCGCCATCGCAGACGGACAGCCGAGATCGGTTTGTCCGTCGTGTTGTTCAGTGTCAGAATCGCGTCGCGATACGGGAAATGGTCGGGGTTCCGGGTAGAAGAAACGGCCAGGGAATTGCGGATTGTGGATTGCGGACCTGTCCCCAAGGGATTGCGGATTGAAGAAATATCGGTCGAAGATTTTGTTATTGGATTTTGGGCAAAGAGGAATGTTGATGTTGTTAAACAATAGAGCATAACACCCGTATGGGAAACGCGGCGGGAAAGGATTCCCGCCGCGCAAATCGGCACTGTTTTCAATCCGCAATCCCTTGGGGACAGGTCCGCGATCCGCAATCCGCCATGGTTCATTCCCATCCGGGGCATTGGGCTTTGCACTCCTCGATGAGACACTTGGCCCGCAGCACTTCCGCGACGGACCACGCCTGGGCGTAACACCCGTGCGGTTCGTGCGGCGCGGAACCGTCGAAAATCTCGCTGATCTGCCCGATCCCTGCCGTGTCGAGATGGGCGTCGAGTTCGCTTAACCACGCCTCCGCCTGGGCGATCGCCTTGGGGGTCGCGGCGGCGTTTTCCACCTTCAGGTGCGCCTCGATGTAAGGCCCCATCAGCCAGGCCCACACGGTTCCCTGGTGATACGCCCGTTCGCGCGATTCCCCGCACCCGCCGTAGCGCTGCCGATAGCGCCGGTCGCGCGGCGATAAGGTGCGCAGGCCCATCGGCGTGAACAGGTTCTCCCGGATCGCCCGCAGAATGCACCCCTGCTGACCGAGCGACAGCGGGCTGTAGGGCAGCGACGCGGCGAAAATCTGGTTCGGGCGCAGCGACGCGTCCGTGCCGTCCTCGTTGACCACGTCGTGAAGCCATTCAAAATGACGATTCCAGAACACCGCGACGAACGCCTCGCCGATCCGCCGGGCCTGTTCGGCGAACGCGCCGGCCGCGGCGCGATCCGTTGTTTCCAGCCGCTGGGCGAGGATCCGATGAGCGCAGTACCACAGGGCGTTGACCTCGACGGCTTTGCCCCAGCGGGGGGTGATCGCTTCGTGATTGAATTTCGCGTCCATCCAGGTCAGTTGCGTCTCGCGCGAGCCTGCCGACAGCAGTCCGTCCGCGTCGGCGTGGATGCCGAACCGCGTTCCATCGGCGTACCAGGTGAGAACGTCCCGACAGGCGGGCGCCAGCACGTCGTTCCAGAATTCCTCGTCGTTCGTCGCGCGGAGATATCGCTCCGCGGCGATCACGAACCACAGCGAGGCGTCCACGCTGTTGTAATGCGCCTTGTGGGTGTAATCGTCGAAGCAGTTGGGGATCATCCCCTCGTCGAGCGCGTCGATGAAGGTCCCAAACACCCGCCGGGCGAGCTCGAATCGTCTCGTGCACAGCAGCAGGCCCGGCAGCGCGATGAACGCGTCCCGTCCCCAGTCGGCGAACCAGGGAAACCCCGCCAGGATCGACGCGCCGCCGCCGGAGGACGTGGAGCGATCCACGATATACACGTCGCTCGCGACCGCCAGGCGCCGCAGCGGGAGGGGGGCGTTTTCAAACGGCGCGAGCACCTCGGCCTGTGTTCGTCGTCGCCGGCTCAGGACGGCGCGATATTTCAGCTTCGGCGGTTCGCCCAGGGACGCCCCCAGCGTGCATTCATTCGTTTCCCCCGGCTGGAAGACGAACCTGCCGGGGGAGTAGATATCCTCGTTCGATTCCTGTCCCCGCGCCAGGTCCACGCGATACAGCAGGCGATACCACCATTGCGGTTCGTTCTGGAACGGCGCGTGCGTGGCGCGCAGGAACAGGCCCGGATATCCGCTGAGTTTGTCTTCCACCGTCACCCCGCCGTCTTTGCGCGGGGCGACCACCATTTCCTGCGCGGAGGCGGAGCGTAAGGCGTGGAAATCCCGCAAAGCGACGAAAGGCCGAAGGATCAGTTCGTCCGCCGGCCCGTCCAGTTCGTAGTGCACCGCCACGGCGTTGGCGTCGTCGCTCAGGATGACGCGCTTGATTAACGTCGTTCCCCCGAGGGTATACACGAAGCAGGCGTCCGGGCCGTCCTGAAATTCCGTGAGGTTCGCGTATCCCGCGGGGCTGAACGTCCCGACGAATTCGTTGGTCGCCAGGTCGTAGGTTCGTCCGCGAATCACCAGTTGCTCCATGACGGTCGAAAGCGCCATGATCCGTCCGACGGGCGGAAGGTTGGCGGCTACCAGCAGGCCGTGGTATCGCCGCGTGTTGCACCCGATGACCGTGGAGGACGAATACGCCCCCAGGCGATTGGCCCGAAGCCATTCCATCGACAGGAGCTGGTCGCGGTGAAACTGGTTGCACGGAACGACGGCGGGTCGTAGCGGCGCGAGACTGTTTGTGCGGGTCGGCATAAGAATTTATCACCACAGAGACACGGAGGTCACAGAGGAAGAAGTCAGGAGTTAATCGCCGGGAGATCAACCTCCGACGTTCAGCTCCCGGCTTTTTTTTCTTCTCCGAGTCCTCTGTGTCTCTGTGGTCAATGGTTCCTGTATTTGTGAAAATTGTTTTTCAATATCATCCTCCCCCCCGGCAGCGGGCGCGGACGTTGTCGAGAATGTTCATATAGTTAATGTAGGCGTCGTACGGCGATTCGTAGGGATTGAAATATTTATGCACATCGCCGTCGGCGAAATATTTCGTGCACATGTAGTAGAAATGGTCGGACGTCTGGAGCATGCGCCACTGATGGATCAGCAGCGGATCGTCGGCCGCCAGCACCTTCTCCCGCAGGGCGTAGACGTCGTGCAGGGCGTTGGACTGCATGCTGTTGCCCAGCCAGGCGGACAAATCCCGCTCGGTGTCCGCCCAGGAGATCATGTGCGGCACGTCCACCTCGCCGACGCTGGGATACCGATGAATCGCCTCGGAGACCGTCTGGAAATCGTTCTTCCCGTGGCGCAGAATCGCGTCCGGCAGGGCGCGGAGAAAATCGAAAATCCCCGTGTCCGCCCACTGGTGCTCGCCGAAGGTTTCAAAGTCCATGAACAGGTTGCAGACGTACCCGTTTCCGTTGATCTGATCGACCCATCCGGCGAATTTTTCCGTCGTTAAAGGCCATTCCGCCCAGGCGCGGTTGCCGAAACGAAACGCGATGTCGTCGCTGAGGCGGTAGTTTTTCATCAGCATTTTCAGCCGGCTGCAGTTGGGCGGGTTGTAGATGAAGTTCGGGCTGCGATACCCCAGCACGTTGTCGGCGCCCTCGGTGAGAATCGCGTCGAAGCCCATACCCTCGACCGTTCGCGCCACGTCGTTGTTGTACGTCAGTTCGGTGTTGCGGAAAACGCGAGGCCGGGCGCCGAACAGCGCCTTCATCATCCCGCAATGCTGTTCGGTCTGGTCGACGAATTCCTCCCGGCTGTACAGGAACGACAGGCTGTGATAGAACGTCTCGGCGATGAATTCCACGCAGCCGGTGGCGGCGAGATCCTCAAACGTCTTGAGCACCTCCGGCGCCCACTGGCGAAACTGATCGATCACCGTTCCGGTGACGGAATAACTCACGCGGAAACGTCCCTCGTGCCGGCGGATCAACTCCAGCAGGAGGCGATTCGTCGGCAGGTAGCATTTGTCGGCGACTTTGCGCAGAATCTTCTCGTTGCTGTGGTCGTCGAAATAGGACGGACCGGTGTCGAAAATGCTGTATCGCCGCAGCCGGTAGGGCTGGTGCACCTGAAAATAGAATACAACGCTAGCCATAATACCGATAGTATCGGCCTCCTCCGGCGCGGAGCAAGAGGATTGTTGTAAAAGAGATCGAAAGTGTGCGAGGATAAATCATGGCGGCCTCAGGCGGCGGCTTTTTCTTGTGTCCAGTAGGTTCGCCACAGGCCGCTGTGATAGA
>JAFGJE010000063.1 GCA_016929245.1 Phycisphaerae bacterium | reverse complement strand
CCCGTCCGTGAACGACTGGCTGAACAAGCAACTCAAGCGGACGGAATTCATGCCCTTCGCGCCGGTGACGCTGGTGGAGGATGCCGAACGCTGTTACATCCAGGGAAACAAAAGCGCCTACACCGCCGGGTTTATGACCGTCTGCTACGACTGCACCGACGAGATGAAACAACAGTCCCCGGCTGTCGTGCACGTGGACGGGACGGCCCGGCCTCAGTATATCTCCCGAAAGCAGAACCCGTTCTACTATGACGTGTTGAACCAATACAAGCGGCGCACGGGCATTTGCTCCGTGGTCAACACTTCGTTCAACATGCACGAAGAGCCCATCGTCTGCACAGCCGAGGACGCCTTAAAGGCGTTCGTCGCGAGCAACCTCGACGCGCTCGTGCTGGAAGACAAGCTGATTCTCAAAGAAAAAAACCCCATCCTGCGCGAGAAACTCACCGGAGTTCACGAAGTGCAGCAAACCCCCGCCGACGGAGAGGAACCGCAGGACTAAAATTACAATAATTCCATGGATTCGGGTGCCGTGGTTCGCGGAGCGCAGCGGAGCAACCACGCTCTTGTTTTATCCGCTGACCGCTTCCTGCTCTCCGCTTCCCGTCGTTGAACGTGGTTGCTTCGCTGCGCTCCGCGAACCACGGCACCCGATAAGAGTATCTTGTCAGGATCGGGAACATCATGGATCCTGTCGACTCGATAACGTATTGTTGACCATTCTTGTCATAATCCCTTTTCTTTTCCCGATTTACTTCCGGCAAATTTCAACGTGACATCGGCGGGGATTTCCGTAGACTAATCCGGATTGTCCCTTACAAACGAATAGGTTCCTCGCCCCGGCCTGTGAACGGCTGGGATGGGAAAGGAGTATCGCGATGCTGCATGAACCTGCCGCCCCGACGGGCGTCGATCACGCGTCGGCCTACAAGACGCGACTGGGGGTCGTCCTGTTCATCGTCTACGCGCTGGTGTACGCCGGATTCGTGGCGATCAGCCTGTATGACGTCACGATCCTGGAGAGCATCCTGTTTTGCGGGTTGAACCTGGCGGTCGTGTACGGGTTCGGGTTGATCGTCTTCGCGCTGCTGATGGCGCTGGTGTATTCGGGATTCTGCACCCGAAAGGAACGGGAACTCAACGAATCGCCCAAAGCGAAGAAAAGCATAGCGAAAAAAGCCGGTAGAGCGAAGAAGGGCGGTGCGAAATGATGGTTCTCGCGCAGGTTCAATCATTGTCCGTGGTGATCTTTTTCATTTTCGTCGCCTTCGTGCTGGGATTGAGTTTCTACCTCGGCCGACGTGCCAAGTCCGCCAAGGGCTACTTCGCCGCCGGCGGGGAAATTCCCTACGCCGTCAACGGTATCGCGTTCGCGGGCGATTATCTCTCGGCAGCGTCGTTTCTGGGCATCTGCGGTATGATCGCGACGGTCGGATACGACGGATATTTATATTCCATCGGATACCTCGCGGGGTGGATCGTCGCGTTGTTCGTCGTCGCGGAGCCGATGAAGCGACTCGGAAAGTACACCTTCGCCGACGCGCTCGACGCGAAATTCAATTCCAAGGGCATCCAACTGGCCGCGGCCATCAGCACGCTGATCGTTTCGATCTGCTACCTGATCCCGCAGATGGTCGGCGCCGGGGCGCTGGTCAAACCGCTGCTGGGTCTGGACCACGCCTGGGGCGTGATTATGGTCGGGAGTATCGTGATTTTCATCGTCGCGACGGCCGGAATGGCCTCCACGACCTGGGTGCAGTTCCTCAAGGGCGGGTTGCTGATTATCTTCTCGACGGTCATCGCGATCATGGTCTGCCACCGCGGTCTGGATACCAAACCCGATCAGGGCGGGACGGTTCCGTATTATGAGTACAAAACCCTCACCGCGCAGAACGGCACGAGTCCGTTGAAGCTCTCCGAAGCCGACGCGAAGGATTACCAGGTGCTGGGACAGAAAACCATCGGCGAGGGCGATAAGGCGTTGACATTCGTGAAGCTCTCCCAGCGGGTGGAAGTCAAGAAGGACGAAAACGGCGTCTGGATTGTGCCTTTGAAGGAACGGGTGATTCACCTGGAGACCATCGGCGAGGCGCTGGACCGCCTGGTCAAATCCGACACGCGCGAAACGCGGGTGATCGACGGGGAAAAATACACCGTGATCGAGCTGAACGGCCGAAAGGTGCTCAGCCTCGACGAGGGCAACATGGACGTCATCGACGGCGTGAAGTATTACGAGGAAGGCGGGAAAATCTATATCCACATCACGAGCTGGTGGAAGCGAAGCGCCGGCGCGACGGAAAACGATGTGAATCTCGACGAAACGCAATGGGTCACCGCGCGCCCCGACGGCGGGACGTGGATCAACGGCGAACCGCAGTCGGAGGAAAACCAGCTTCTCCAGGTGGGCAGTATAACGGAACTCAACGGCAAAACCGACGCGAAGAGCGGCCCGGTCGGACCGTTTGAGTTCCTCGCGGAACTGTCCAGGAAGGACACCCGCATCCGCACGTGGAAGTCGGCGAACTTCGAGGACGGCCAGGATAAGGTCACCGTCTATTACCCCGTCATCAAGAGCGGAAACCAGATCATGACACCGGGCCAGAAGTTCCCGCTCCGCGAGGGCTGGATCAAGAAAATGGACTTCGCCTCGCTGATGCTGGCGCTGTTTTTCGGGACGGCGGCCCTGCCGCACATCCTGATCCGCTACTACACGGTGCGAACCCCTGCCTGCGCGAGAAAGAGCACCATCGTCGCGATCGCCGCGATCGGGTTCTTCTACATCCTCACGATGTACCTGGGCCTGGGCGCCATGGTCAACCGCGTGGTGAATCCCGCGTCGGACAACATGTCGGCCCCGCTGCTGGCGAAGTCGTTCAACTCGGTGCTGTTCGCGATCATCTCCGCCATCGCCTTCGCGACGGTGCTGGGAACGGTCAGCGGGCTGATCGTCGCCGCCAGCGGCGCGGTCGCGCACGATATCATGGACCGCTTCGGAAACCTGAAGATGAACGAGAAGCAGAAGGTGACGGCCGGGAAGCTGGCCGCCTTCACGGTCGGCCTGGTGGCGATCATCCTGGGCATCGTGTTTAAGGGAATGAACGTGTCGTACCTGGTCGGCTGGGCGTTCGCGGTCGCCGCGTCGGCGAACCTGCCGGCGATCCTCATGTTGTTGTTCTGGAAGAAGACGACCGCCGGGGGGATCGTCGCGTCGATCATCGTGGGCATCATCGTCGCCGTCGGCTGGATTCTGCTCTCACCGCAGATGTTCGAGCGATACGGGAAACTCGCCTCCGACGCGCCGCTGCCGTTCAGCAGTCCGGGGATCGTGGCGATTCCCGCGAGTTTCATCACGCTGGTGATCGTTTCCCTGCTGACGCAAAAGAAAACCGCGGCGGCGAAGGCGTAACCATTACGACAAGTAAATACAAATGGTTGTTACAGGTGGAGAGACGAAAGTCTTTTCGCTTTTTGAAAGTAGCCCCGGGCGCGAGCCCGGGGTTATAAAACCATAATGATAAACAGAGCCCCGCGGGGGCGAATGAACGAAACATGCGGTTCAATCGCCCCCGCGGGGATTCTGGAAAAGATACATTGTTATTCCACGGGCTTGCGCCCGTGGCTACTATCAGAGAGTCCCTGTCTGGATACAATCCAAAGAATACTGAGAGATTTTGTCATGGCCGAGAAACAAACGCACGCGTGGTACGCCCTGCGTCGCACGTTACCGCCCTGGCGGTTCGACGAACTGCTGAAGGAACTGACCACCCAACTGCCGCGATACGGCGTGGATGAAGTCATCATCAAGGTGGACACCGAGGAATTCTTCCACGGCCAGCCGATACTGCCCTGGATGAAGAAATATCAAACGAACCTTTTCCGCATCAAGGAAGCGATGGACAAAATCGGCGTGGTCTTCTCGATCAACCCGTGGATCACCATGGGCCATTGCGACCGCGGCCGCGATTCCCGCAAGCACGTGCCCGGCCTGCGCACCATGATCGGCCACGAGGGCGAGGAGTGCATGACCTGCGCCTGCCCGATCGACCCCGTCTGGCGCAAGCACGTCGCGAAGGTCTGGCGACTCTACGCCGAAACCAACCCGCGCGTCATCTGGGTCGAGGACGACATCCGCACCTTTAACCACAGGCCCGTCGAGATCGGCTGCTTCTGCCCGCTGCACATGCGGGCCTTCTCGGACCGCGTCGGGAAAAAGGTCAAACGCGAGGAACTCGTCAACGCGATCGTCAAACCAGGCCGCCCGCACCCCTGGCGGAAAATCTGGCTGGACCTGCAGGGCGAGCTGATGATCGACACCGTCGGATTCCTCGCCCGGACCGTCCACGAGGTGGACCCCGACATTCGCATGGGCCTGATGTCCAGCGGACCGAGCCGGCACTGTATCGAAGGACGCCGCTGGAGCGAATTCGCCGACGCCCTCGCCGACGGTCAGCCGCTCTACAGCCGTCCGCCCATGGGCAACTATTCCGAGGGCGAACTGCGCGGGTTCTACTACTCCCACAACTCGATCAAAGTCACCCGCTCCTGCCTACCGGACGGCGTGATCGAGCAGACGGAAGTCGAGAACGTCCCCTTCACGAAATACGCCAACAGCGTGAATTTCACGTTCGTCGAAATGGCGATCTCCTTCGCGTACGGCTGCCACGGGATCACCATGAACCTCTTCGACCACTGCGGAACGCCCATGCGGGACGACCCGGAAGTCGGCGCGATGCTCGGCGCGAAAAAACCGTTCCTCGACGCCCTGGCCGCGCAGGCCCAGAAGCCCGGCGCCTTTCGCGGCGTGCGCCTGCTGCATCACGAACGCACCAGCCACGTCAAACGCCTCGACAAGGGCGCGATGTATCACGAACTCGCGGAGGGCGGATTCAATATGATGCAGGCGCTGGAATCGCTGGGTATTCCCACGACTTACGAACCCTCCAACGTCACCGCGGCCGTCGGGCAGACGCTCCGCGCCTTCACCGACGACGAAATCCGCGAACTGCTCTCCGGCGGGCTGCTGCTGGACGCCCCGGCCGCCGGCGTGCTTATCGAGCGCGGGTTCGGCGGGGAGATCGGTCTACAGGCCGCGCCGCCGACCGTGCCGATTGACTCCCTCGGCGCCTGGGCGGCCGAGGAATTTCACAACCCGAAATTCGGCGGCGCCCCGCAAAAATTCATGTCCACCCGCATGCCGGGACTGGGCGGAAATCCCCCGATCTCGCTCCTCAAGCCCCTGCGCGGGACGGACGTCGTCAGCCGCGTCGTCGATCCCGACACCAGGCCCGGCTACATCGCCATGACCGCCCGCGAAAACGCCCTCGGCGGGCGCGTCGTCGTCGTCGCGTGGGACATCGACGCCGCCTTCGGGAAAACCTTCCTCAATCCCATCCGCCTTGAGCAGTATCAAAGCGTCGTCCGCTGGCTCGCCGGCGGTGAACCCGCGATCCTCGTCCACGGCGGCACTGCCGGGGTGTATCCGCTGGCGCTGCGCAAAGACAGCGGCCCCGAAACGCTCCTGGGCCTGTTCAACCTCTCGCTGGACCCCTGGGAGTTCGTCGAATTCGAGCTCGCCGACCCCCGCCGCCCGGCCCGCCTGCAACAACTGACCCAAACCGGAAAATGGACCACCCCCAAAACCCTCCATGCCGCGAAAAAGGGCAAAACCATAAAAGTAAAATCCGAAACCAAAACCCCCTACAACCAACCCCTCTTTATCCGCGTCACGTGGGCATAAAACCCCTCCCCCTTAGGGGGAGGGTAGGGAGAGGGTATAGCCGGTAGCTGGTACTAGGCGAAAAATTGCCGGAATGAAGAGCCCTCACCCAGCCCTTTGGGTTGACCTCTCCCAGAGGGAGAGGGATAATTTCCAGCGCGGCGGGAATCTCCCTTGGGGATCCCTGACGGGACCTTCCCGCCGCGTCTTGATTTCATGCCAGTCCCACTCTGCTTCGCCCTGCGTAGCGGCTCTTTGCTCTGCGAAGCCGCTACGCAAAGCAGAGTCGCAGAGCAGGGTCCCCAGACCCAAGTCCCCCAATCTTACTTCACCTGATCCGGCGGCAGGAGGATCGAGGGGGTGTCGGAGGGTTTGAAGCAGTTGCTTCGGTCGATCACGCTGATGTAGTTCCAACTGTGTTTCAAAACTCCGGTGGAGTCTTCCAGACCCACGCGGATAGTTACGCCGTACACGTCGCTGTTGACGGAAACCAGGTTGGCGACGGATTGATACAACTCGCCGCGTTTTTCGAGGTAATCGGCGGCGGATTCCGTGGCTGTATAATTGTTGTCGAAATATTCTCCCAGCACATTCGCCAGTTTCCCCGGTGTGGAATATGGACGATTTTCCAGAATTTTATCGACGATGGCTCCCTTCTGTTCGGCGGTCAGGTCAATATTATTCACCTTATCCGGCCAGGGGAGCATCAGCAGCGTTTCCTTGGTGGCCGTGTTCAAGTTCAGCCGCCCATACACGCGACTGTCCACGGGATCGGACGACGGATTATATCCCGGAATTACAGCGAAGAGTTCGCCCAGGACTTCGCCAATAGAAATGCCATCAGGATACGAAGAACCTGTCTTGGTTACTGTTGCTGATAAATCGTTTATATAAGCACGGGAAGCATTTGTTCTGAAATTCCAAAGATTTTGAACCAAGGAATTGTTTTCTGATGTTCGGGAATGTGGCCCAACGAGGAATAATTTCATAAGATCCGCCACAGAGGACAATTCGGTGACATTTGCGGCGCCGTTGGGACGACTTTCTAAAATTGAAAATCCGCAATAATAACTACCAATAGGAATTTCATTGCTTTGGGGAGAAGTCCAACTTGAATAATTGTTTGAATTTCCAAGAGTATGATTTATTACTGCTGTTCCAGTTGCACCATTTACCGGCCACTTCGCCCATCGATTCAGTGCATAGCGTTTATTATTACTGTCATCTCGACGGGCATCGACCAATAAGGTTAAATCCAATTGCTTATCTGAAGTGGTATAGCCGATATCATTTTTGCTAACAGAATCCATTTCTATTTTCGGGTCTCCCGGATCGTTCCCCAGAGGAATACGCACTAAGCGAACGGGTTCGGAGTCCGTAAAATCCAGGTCATCCCATTTATATTTTTTACTCTCCGGGATAGCATCAAAGCCATAGTCACTATCTGAAGCACCCATTCGACCTGATGATTCAAATTGGCCGCCAAAAGTATAAATAACAAAACGCCCTCCATTTGCCGCTATTTCTCCACTAGAAAAAACATGTTCATTCGTCCCCTGAACAATCTTATATTTTCCGTCGAGATTGATAGTATTGGTGGAAGGATTATATAGTTCGACGGAAAATGCCCAGCCATGATCAGATCCTGTTGCCGTTTCCTGTAAGTTATAAGCATAGGCTTCTACGATAAAAGGCTGGGGAACAAGGCCGTACACAAAAGGATCAGTTGCATCGCTATGGTCGGTTACTTCAAATTTATATGCTTTATCGGATTTCTGACCGTCCATATATGCCCAGAGGTTGGCAACAATATGCGCGGCCTTCATTCGTGCGTCATCTGGATTTGCAATATCTAACGCGTCGACGAGGAGATTATATAATGCGGTCCTCTTGTCGGCAGCGTCAGGATCATCGTCGCTTAATGCCATAAAATTTATACTGCCGTTTGTCGTTTCCTGCAGGGGGATGCGGGTGTTGAGATATCGGCGGGGTTTGCGCAGGAGGTTTCGGGAGCAGCTTTGCGTGGTGATATAACGACGGTTTATCACCGGCATGGGGGAACCGTCGCCGGTTTTGGTCGCCTCGTACAACGTGCCGGTGTAGGTCGTGGAGAATTCATTGTCCGTCAGCCAGCGAACGTACATTTCATCGCCCACACCGTAACTCTTGTAGTCCGTGCCGGGGGAAGAGGGGTGGCTGGCAAGGTTTTCCCACAGCGCGTTCATGTCGTCCTTCGGATCTTCGGATTTATCGAAACGTGCATTATTGATTTTATTGTACAATGCATCGCCCAGGAGCCCGTACAGGTTGATCTTCACCGGCGCCAGAAAGCTCGGATACGCCGATCCGTCCGTCACCCCGGCGGTGTTCACGCACAGCAGTCCCGCCAGGTCGATCACGCGCACCGAGGCGCAGTATTCATCCCCGTTGGCGTTGAACACTTCCATGCGGTATTGAATCGCATCCTTGATGCCGTCGGCGTCCGTATCCTTTAATTTCTTATTATCGGTCGAAACGTTTTTGATGTCGGACGTTTCGCCGCTGATGTTGGTAATATAAGGCCATACCTTGTTATCCGCCACGGACTGCGAATAATTCGTCGACAGCCATGTGTCTTGATCCGTACCATCGCCGGGATAATCGGCGTAGGCGTTTACGTCCGTCCCTCCGTAGTAGGGAAGGTTTTTTTCAGATTCATCCGCACCGGCGGAGTTGTATTCGCCGATATTGAGGTCCGCCTTCATTTGCGCGGCGATCTGTTCGACGATGCCCATCACGAGGGAATCCGGCGCCACCGCGTCCAGCGCGTCGGCCGTCCGGCGGTGCATCCGAGAAACCAACAGGAACACCGACCCCAGCATCGCGATGATCGTCAGCAACCCGACCACCATCACCAAAACCGACCCGCGTTTGATGGTTCGTTTCTTCATGGCCCGTCTCCTGTGGTAGGGCGTGTCCCTAAGGGACACGCGCAATTGAATCATTTTGCAAGCATTCCCGCGTGCAACAAGTTGCACGCCCTACGAATCACGGCTTTAAGGTACGTTGCAGATCACTTCGTAATCCGTATACGTGTCCTGGGTATCCGATGTGCTATGTTCCTCGCCCAATTCCGGATCTCGTAAACGGAATCGGATCTTAATGGCCTTGGGCCAGTTGGTTGTATCATTGTGTGTCCAAAGAGCTCGATATCCATAACCTGGCGATTGAGTGTATTCTAAAACATCATCCGAAATATCCTTGTCGTCATAGTCATATTGTTCAGCAACAGGTAAGGAAGTGTCTTCGCATCGCGCTTTAACTTTATATCCATTGTCATAATCCACTCCATACCACTTCAAATTACCGCTTGCATCTTTTGTGCCTTCTGTCCACATAATTCCTAAGCATTCAATGTCTTTTGACATTACTTGCCACATGTCCTCAATATGTGAAAATTCTGTGGGTGGCACAGAGACCACTGAGTTGCCTAAATAATCTGATAAATCATTAATATATGTATTAATTTGAGTTCTTGTGCCTCCTGTAAAAATAGTAATATTGTGATCCCAAATATCTCTTTCATCTGCAGAGCCATCACCTGCCGTTGATAAAACCAGTGCTTGTCTGAGAAATAAGACATTTGTTGCTAATTTGTCTCCATAACCATTACTTGCTGCTTCATTTATTGCATAACCATATGATGTAACATAACCGTCATCCGAAAAAAGCTCGCATGTTTTACTAGTGACTTTGCCAAAACCAAGACCAATTAAAACAGGTGTATTAATATGACTTGGGTTTTTGCAAATACATAGAAAACCTGACTTGTTTATTTTGGATATATCATTTCGAATTACTCGTTCAATCGCGTCGGCGGTCATATTACCGCGGATTTTGTTTTCCGAGATGGTTACGACTTTCTGCGCTTCGGAGACGATCATTCCGAACGCGAGCATCATCAGCACCATCACCACGACGGCGATCATGAGTTCCACCAGCGTGAAACCCCTGTTTCGGATTGTTCGATCGGTTTGAGAAAGCATGTGTATGATCTCCTAGGGAACGGAAATCGGCGTTCGGCTGATCAGTACCCGTTGTGTGGGACTTTTCACGGTGTCGTTGGGGTCATATACCACCCAGCCGTTTTTTCCGGTGATATCGCTAATCGCAATAGGTTTATCGAGCGTGCCTTTGGTATCGTTAATGGACATAATGGTGGCGAATCGTCCCGTTTCGGCATGAATCAGCGGGGATCCTAAGCGAAGGAAATCCTTGTTATTGGCGCCCGTGACTTCAAACTCAACGGAACCGGCGTCGGAGTTGAATGTGACGGAATACAGTTCAGGCAATCCGTTATCGACTCCGGATTTGTCGGCGGCAGTACGTTTATAGGCGATAATGGCGAGTTGGTAATCGTTTTCTCCGACAATAGCCTGTTTCCCTAAAACGAGATTTCCAAACGGCGATTTGGGAACCACACCGGCGGCGGTTTCGGACCAATCGGGATAATCAGCAGGATCGAATCCCGTATTAGGTTTCTCCTGTCTTGGGACGGGATAGGCGAGATCGCGCATTCCAATTGCTGTTGTCGGTTTTCTAAGTTCGGCTGTTACAAAAGGTGGAGTTCCCGAATGCTCTAAAACTATTTTCGAGTTGCTCAAGCCGTTTTCGCAGATCAGTCTTCCGATGACGGAGCTGTTGGCATTTTGGGATTCTTTGATGGCGGCGGGGAACAGGGCGGCCGCCATCGCGCCGCCGACGGCGAGGATTCCGATGGCGATTAAAACTTCCATCAGGGTAAAGCCGGTGCGGAATTGCCCCCTCCCTGCCCTCCCCCTAGGGGGGAGGGGTTGCGGGCCTGTGCCGTAAGTATTATGGATTGCGGATTTCATCATGAATACCTGCAAATTCAATTTAATATCTGTGGAAGAATTTTCCCGTGTATAAGTTTAAGGCCAGGAACTGGCCATATTCGTCCAGATAATCCTCCTCGGCGGAACCGCCGGCTTTGACCTTGGCGAGGAGAACCTTGTAATCGATAATCGTTACGCACGTTGCACCGGGGAAATGGACGGCATCGGTGGGATCTTCGGGATCTTCACCGAGCCAGGGATTTCCCCAGAGTTGCGTGTCGGAAAAATTACCACCACCATATTTGAACAAGGATGGTCCATAAAAAATCCATCCGTCGGGGACATATCGCACCACTTCTCCCTGGGCGTTGAAAATGATGGTGAAACTGGTGAATTTATCGAGATCGGTTTCACTCATACTTTTATACGTCCCGTCAGAATCCACAAACGTACCGGTGATATTTCCGAAGGCCATCGAACCCGGCAGGGGGCGGGGTTCGTATCCTTCGGCGAGTACGAAGAAGTTTTCGCCGGCCGCGTTATGTTTGTTCCGGAAGACGGCGGAGTAGCATTTCCCGGCGAAATCGGAATTCGGGTCGGCCATCTGTACGTGGACGGCAGCGTAGTCCCCGTGGAGCAGCGCCAGGGCGCGGGCGACGTCGAGTTGGGCCGAGAGCGTGTTATACGCCTGCGCGTCCGATCCGGAGGTGAACAGACCCGTCAGCGTCGGCAGGGCGGTCGCCGCGACCAGGATGATGATCGCGATGACGACCATCAGTTCGATCAACGTGAAGGCCTTTTGAATTGCGGACTCGTGCTCTTTGCTCTGCGAAGCCGCTACGCAAAGCAGAGTCGCAGCGAAGCGCCGCTTCGCAGAGTAGTATTGCGGACTCGTGCTTCGCAGCGAAGCGCCGCTTCGCAGAGTAGTATTGCGGACCTGTGCCATAGGTATTGCGGATTTCATCATCTTTTCTCTTATCTGTTGCACCTAAGGCACCTTCGGCCTGCTCCCTGCTCCCGGCTGCCTGTTGTAATGCTATTTATCCGAACGAATGTCATCCTTACCCCGGGCTTTTTTGTCATCCTCTTCGCCTTCGTCGTAATAGGATTTGCCGTCCGAACCCGGCGAGGACAGCAGCGGTGTGCCGCCGATGCCGCCGCTGCGGACGTAGCGAATCCGGTTTCCGAATGCGTCGACGAGATTGAAAATCGCGTAGGGAGGATCCTCGTCAATTGGAGGATTTCCGAAGGCCTTCTCGTCCAGGTCTTTCAACTTGGAGGTGAATCGTTCGTAACTAGGCAGAACATCTCCGTTCGTATCCAATCGCCGCACACAGATGCGGTAGTCGTCCGCCTTGTACTGCTGGGGATAAGCGCCGGTTTGATCGTAATAATCTTTTATGGCGTTCATGGTGATGGTCAGGCGCGCCTTGGTTTGTTCCACATCGGCGGCCGAGGTGAGCTTGAATCCGACTCCGATGCCGATGCCGGCCAGCAGGATGATGATCGCGATGACGATCAGCAGTTCGATCATGGTGAAGGCGAAACGCCGGGAGTAGGCAGCGGGCAGCGGGCAGCGGGTGTATTTTCGGATTGTATTGTTTGTTTTCATTCGTTTCTCTTTATTCATAATTCCGAACTCATAATTCATAATTTTCCCCCTCATCCGGCGGTTTTCCGGGCCTTTACAGGCCCGGCTCGTTTCATTCGCTCGTGTATGTTCTTATTGTTTTCACCAGTCCCAAGTCCCTACACCCCAGTCCCGGGTGTTTCCTATTCACTGACAATATCATCCGTGGTGTCGAGGGGGTCCTGGCCTTGGGAGGTCAGTTTGGGTTTTCGCCCGCCGAGTCCTCCCGCGGGGTCGTATCGCATCGTTCCGGCGAACCCGTCGACGAGATATTCCTTTCCGTCGGAGTCCTGGAAGATCGCCTTTCGGGGCAGTTTTTGCAGGGCGGAACTACAGGCCGGCTCGCTGCGCAGCGTCCGCAGCAGCGCGACGGTGCTGTCGGTCCCGCCGTCGCCGGGGGGATAGTTGTGCCGCGCGTCGTGGTACGCCTCCAGGGCCGCCAGGACGACGGCCTGCGTGTGCCGCGTCTGCCGCGCGCGAGCGTCGGCCTGCACCGTCGAACCCACGCCCACCACCAGCAAAAATCCCAACGCCACGATCAACAGCACGATCAACATCTCCACGAGGGTGAAGGCGGTGCGGACCTGTGCCTTAGGTATTGCGGATTGCGGAAGGCGGACCTGTGCCATAGGTATTGCGGAATTCGGAAGGTTGGGTGGCATGTCCTCATCCCGCAGGGAGGTGGACATGATTCCGCGAACGAAGACATGCTTACCCGCTTCGCGTGAAAGCATGCCACCCAAACGTCGTCGAAATGTCTCGCGGTACGCTCGCATGGTTTTGTAGCTTGGGCGTCTCGCCCAAGATTCCAATTCCGGCACGGCCAGGATGGCCGTGCGACGCTTGGGCCGGAGGCCCAAGCCACATAAAAACGTTATTGGTTCACAAGGTCGTCGTTGTCGTCATCGTCTTCGTTCCAGGCTTCATCCTTACCGGGACTGATGATCAAAAACGGCCTGTCGATGGATTCATATTGATCCAGGTTGTCATTCGTCGGGTCGGCGCCGTTTCCGGCGCCGTCGTTGTTATGGCTTGGATCGAAATTGTTAGCGGTGCCGGCGAGGTAATACAGAATGGGGTTCCCAAACGCGTCGGCGAAGACAGGCGGGTCGCTGCCTTCAACGGTGGGAATTTGCTCCGTGCCGTTGTAAGGGCCGTAGACGATTCCCCGCTTGACGGTGCGAAAACCGAAACCGTCTTTTCCGTCGTCTTCGGCCAAGGTATTCGATCCTTTTGTATACGGTTCACCCGAAGTGGAATTATTTCCGTCACCGGCGTATCCCGTTAACAGGAGGACGATAATTTCCTTGCCGTTAACCAACCCGATATTTCCGGGGTCGTTGCTCGGTGGATACGTTTCGTCGAAGTCATTGGCGTACATATCGCAGGCGGTGGCGATCATGGCGATGTTGTTTCGGGTGAGGTTGGCTTTCATTTCGTCGCGGAAGTTGTTGAACGACGGAACGATAATGCCCACCAGCAGCACGAGGATCGCGATGATGACGAGGATTTCCACGAGGCTGAAGGCCGTGCGGATCGGCCCCCACCCTACCCTCCCCCGGAGGGGGAGGGATTGCGGATTCGTGCTTCGCAGCGAAGCGCCGCTTCGCAGAGTAGTATTGCGGACCTGTGCCATAGGTATTGCGGATTGGTCGCTCGTGGCACCTTCAAGCGAGTCCGCTCGCTTGTGGGTGCCTTCACGCACGGAATCAAGAGCACCCACAACCTTCGGTTGAAGGTGCCACAGGCCGATTGAAATTGCTCGGGTTGTTTTGGATGTATTCATGGTTGTATGGGTTAAAAATTCTTCGGACTTCCCGGTGTGAACCAACTCGAAACTGGTCCGCGATCATCAATTCCCTTACCGAAGATCACGAACGTGTCGGAGTTATAAGCTTTATTGTCATGATCAGAAAGTTTTGGTATATCTCCTCCCCATGTACTTTTTCCATTATCAGTTTCCCCATGTCCAAATCGAGTATCCCATAAGATGCATCTGAAATTAGTAACATTTCCTCCCGTATATAGGACATTATCCCCTAATGAAAATGATTCAATAATACTTCCATCATTCCCAAGTCGCGATGGGTAGTAAAGAAGAGGGAACGATTCCGAGGAATTCGGGTCTTTCCCCGCCTTTCCGGGGAACAGGTCCTTGGGTGCGAAAGATAAGTCGTTTGTGTTAGAACCAACTTCGGAATTTATAACCCGATCTGCTTTATATTCCACATATTCTGAAGTCGGAGCATTGTTGCTACCGGTAAGATACTCAATATCCCCGTTGCTCGTATTCAGGCCGAGTCCAAACAATGCGGCTCCGAGTACTTGACTTCCAGTGAATGAATTCGCGCCGCTCATCATTCCAGGATTTTCCTGTCCCGGGAAGTATTGGTTTTCCTGCTGGTATCGCAGCGCTCCGGTGGAGAGTTGGGTTACGTAGGCCTGCGTTGTGGCGCGGTAGCCGAGGGCTTTGGCTTTTACGATGGTCGGTAATAAAATGCCCGTCAGCAGGGCGATGACGGAGATGACCACCAGTAGTTCGATGAGGGAAAAGGCGTGGCGGTTCCCCGCGTTGACACGCGGGGCTCGTTGAATGGTCCCCGCATGTACATGCGGGGCTCGTTGCGCGGTTCGTTGTGGAATGTGTTGCGGGTTTTGTTTTGTTGTATTCATTTTTCTTAACTCATAATTCATAATTCTCTTTATCCCTGGACGGCCGAGATCATGCTGACCATGGGCATGAACAGCGCGACGACGATGAACCCGACGATCACGCCGAGGGTGATGACCATGACCGGTTCGAGCAGGCTGACCATGCCCGCCACGAGGGTTTCGACCTCGTCCTCGTAGGTGTCGGCGACTTTTTCCAGCATCTTGTCCAGCTCGCCGGTTTCCTCGCCGACGTCGATCATGTTCACGACCATGGGATCGACGACCTTCGCCTGCCGCAGCGGTTTGGCGATGCTCTCGCCCTCGCGGATGCTCTCGCGGACGTTGCGCAGGGCCTTCGTGTAGACTTCGTTGCCGGCGGTGTCCGCGGTGATCGTCAGGGCGTCCAGGATCGGCACGCCGGCGGCCAGCAGCGTTCCGAGGGTGCGGCTGAAACGGGCGACCGAGGACTTGCCGATGATCTTGCCCATAATGGGCAGCGAGAGTTTGAACCGGTCCAGCAGCATCGCCCCGGCGTCCGATTTCCGCAGGATTTTGGCGAGAATGAACAGCGCCAGCGGGAACAGCAGGATGTGGAGGTAACCGCCGTCGACCATCCAGTCGCTCAATCCCAGGAGCATGAGGGTAGGCCCGGGGAGAGACTCGCCCATGTCGGAGAAGATGGTCTGGAATTTCGGGACGATGAAGATCAGCAGGCCCGTGACGATCAGCAGCGCGAAGGTGATGACCGCGGAGGGGTAGATCATCGCGCCGATGATCTTGCGTCGCAGTGCCTGCGAACGTTCCATGAAGTCCGCCAGTCGCTGGAGGATCACGTCGAGCACGCCGCCGAGTTCGCCGGCGCGGACCATGTTGGTGTAGAGGCGGTCGAAGGCTTTGGGGTGCTGGCCCATGGCTTCGGAGAGGCTCTTTCCGCCCTCGACGTCCTCGGCGACCAGGCGCAGCCCGACGCGCAGCGTGCCGGGTTTCTGCTGTTCCTGGAGGATGCGCAAGGAGCGTAGAATCGGCAGGCCCGCGTCCTGGAGGGTCGAGAGCTGGCGGGTGAAGGTGGTCAGGAGTTTCGTGGAGACTTTCCCGACGCGGCGGCGCCGTTGTCCTCCGGCGGCCGGCGCGGCGGCGGAAGAGGCGCGGGGTTTTTTCGCGCCGCTTTTGGAACCGGCCTTCTCGCGGATTTTCGTGGGGAAGTTGCCCATCGAGCGGACCTTGGCGATGGCTTCCTCGCTCGACGCGGCGTCGACCGTACCCTTGACGGCCTGTCCCACGTTGTTCATGGCTTCGTATTGAAACGTCGGCATGGTGTTGCTCCTTGCACGATATCGTCACCGCGTTGACACGCGGGAACGACATGGTCACCGCGTTGACACGCGGAAACGACATGGTCACCGCGTTGACACGCGGTGCTCGTTTATGGTGGATTCTTTGTTATGTTTTCAATCCGCAATCTCAAATTTCAGATTTGAAATTTGAAATTTGAAATCCGCATTCGGATTTAATCTTCCTCTTCGGAAATGGTCTGACTGACGACTTCTTCGATGGTCGTCAGGCCGTCGTAGATCGCCAGCAGGCCGCTCTCCCGCAGGGTGCGCATGCCGCGTTTGCGGGCGGCTTCCCGCAGGGCGCCGCTGCTGGCGTGTTTCATAATCAGGTCGCGAATCTCGTCGTCGAGGAGCAGGATTTCATAAATGGCGATTCGCCCGCTGTATCCCGTCCCGCGACAGTAATCGCATCCTTTTCCGGTGTATAACACCCGCCCGGCGGTGTCCTCGGAGGTCAACCCCAGTTCCATGAGCATCTCCTCGGTGGGGGTGAATTCGATTTTGCAGTGCGGGCAGATTTTCCGGACGAGTCGCTGGGCGACGATGGCTTCCAGGGTCGCGGTGATGAGGAACGACTGAAGTCCCAAATCCAGCAGCCGCGCGATGGACGACGGGGCGTCGTTGGTGTGCAGCGTGGAAAACACGAGGTGCCCGGTCAGGGACGCCTGGACGGAAATCTGCGCGGTCTCCAGGTCGCGCATTTCACCGACCAGCACGATATCGGGGTCCTGCCGCAGGAAGCTGCGCAGGCAGCGGGCGAAGGTCAAACCGACGTCCTCGTTGATCTGACACTGAATCAACCCGTCGATGTCGTACTCGACGGGGTCCTCGCTGGTGAGGATTTTCGTCTCGATGCTGTTGAGTTCATTGAGGGCCGCGTACAGCGTGGTCGTTTTTCCCGAACCGGTCGGCCCGGTGACGAGGATAATTCCGTGCGGTTTGCGGATGAGCTGGCGGAGGAGGCGCAGGTCGTCCTCGCGCAGGCCGAGACGCTCGAGATCGAGCTGGACGTTCGAGCGGTCCAGCACGCGCATGACGACGCTTTCGCCGAACATGGTGGGCAGCACCGCGACGCGCAGGTCCACGGGGTTCTGGTTGACGATCAGCTCGATGCGCCCGTCCTGGGGGAGGCGGCGCTCGGCGATGTCGAGGTTGGACATGACCTTGATGCGCGACGCCAGGGCGACCGCGATCGACCGCGGCGGAGGGAGCATTTCGTACAGCACGCCGTCGATGCGGTATCGCATCTTGAACTCGTCCTCGAACGGCTCGAAGTGGATGTCGCTGGCGCGGTTGCGGATCGCCTCCAGCAGCACCATGTTCACGAGTCGCTTGACGGGGTTGGAGTCGGCCATCTCCTTGATCGTGTCCAGGTCGATGCTCTCGCCGCGATTTTCGAGGGCCGCGAGGGTGTCGTCGCCGGCGACCTCGTTGATCAGGTCGGAAATGCTCTCCGGTTCGACGTCGTAGTGTTTCAGCAGGGCGTTGTCGATCGCGTCGGCGTCGGCGACCTTGGCGGTGACGGAAAAGCCCATCAGCGTGCGCAGGTCGTCGGTGGCGCGGAAGTTGTCCGGGGACGCCATCGCGATGACCAGGTGGTTGCTCGCGGGGTCGTGCTCGATGGGGATGATCTTGTAGGAGTTGGCCATCTGGGCGGGAATCTGCCGGATCACCTCGTCGGGGATGTTGAGGGTGTTGAGGTCCACGAATTCCATGCCCGCCTGGTAGGCCAGGGCGAGGCTTCGCGTGTCGTTGTCGATGAATCCCAGGTCGACGAGAATTTCCCCCAGCGGTCCGCCGCGTTCCTTCTGCACGTCCAGCGCCTGGTGGACCTGCTCGCGGGTGAGTTTGCCCATTTTCACCAGGATGCGTCCCAGCGGGCGTCCTCGCAGCGCGTTAATGCTTTGTTCTTTTGCCGTAGCCATGGTGGTTCGTTTCCTGGTTTATGTCTTCGCTGCCGGTTGCGGCGGTGCGGGTTGGGCGGCGCCCGGCGCCTTTCCCTTGCCTTGCGCCAGGGAAGCGCCGGTGCGCAGCGCGGCGATTTTCTCTTTCATCTCGGAAGGACTCTGCGAACGGTCGACCGCGTCTTCATCCGCGATTTTCCCCTCGGAGAACATTCCGAACAGGTGGTCGTCGAGCATCTGCATGCCCAGGGCCTTTCCGGTCTGGATCGCGGAGGGAATGCGGAAGACCTTGTTTTCGCGGATCAGGTTCGCCACGGCGTTCGTGACGACGAGGAACTCGTAGGCGGCGATCATGCTGCGGACGTCGATTCGCGGCAGCAGCGCCTGGCAGAGCACGCCGATCAGCGCCTCCGAGAGCATCACGCGGATGCGCTCCTGCTCGTCGGTCGGGAAAATGTCCACGATACGCGTGACGGTTCGGTGGGCGGTGGTGGTGTGCAGCGTGCCGAACACGAGGTGTCCGGTTTCGGCGGCCGCCAACGCCGCTTCGACGGTTTCCAGGTCGCGAAGCTCACCCACGAGAATCACGTCCGGATCCTGCCGCAACGCGCGACGCAGCGCCTCGGCGAAACTCGGAACGTCCGAACCGACTTCCCGCTGCGAGAGCAGCGATTTCTTGTGCTGGTGGTAATATTCGATGGGATCCTCGACGGTGATGATGTGCCGGTCGAGGTTCTCGTTGATGTAATTGATCATCGACGCCAGCGTGGTCGTTTTGCCCGAACCGGTCGGTCCGGTCACGAGAAACAACCCGCGAGGGCGACGCAGCAGGGCGGGAATCTGCTTGGGCAGGCCGATCTCCTCCAGCGTGAACAGGCGGGTGGGAATCAAACGCAGCGTCAGTGAGATATTCCCCTTTTGTTGAAAGACAGCCGTCCGAAATCGCCCCTCTTCGTTAAACTCAAAACCAAAGTCCGTTCCACCCTGCTCCTGGAGTTCCTGCTGGTTTCGATCCGGGGTAATCGCCTTCATCAGGGCGATGGTGTCTTCCGGTTCGAGGACTTTGGTCTCCAGCGGTCGAAGCCTGCCTCGAAGCCGCAACGTGGGAGGCCTGCCTACATGGAGATGTAAGTCGCTGGCGCCGCGACGGATACATGTTTCCAGCAATCTGTCGATATGAATGCTCGCCATAAAAACCTTCCGCTTTCTTTCAACAGTATTATTGGGACACTCTACCCCCGGAGGGTAGTTCCCCTATGGGATTTTTGCCTGTAGTGATACTGTAAATCTTTATATGAATGTTGGTTAGTTAAATTTCCAGAAAAAAGCTACGCCTCGATGGCATCGAAGCTTTGCGTGATGCGAACGAGCTCGGTGGGGGTGGTAATTCCGTTTCGGATTTTTCGTTTTCCATCCTCCAGAAGCGTGGTCATTCCCGCGGCGATGGCGGCCTTGCGAATCTCCGTCAACGGCGCCTGATCGAAGGCGAGTTGACGGATCGTGGTGTTCATTTCCATCAATTCGAAAATTCCCTGCCGGCCTCGATATCCCATATTGTTGCATTGATTGCAACCCCTTCCGATATAGAAAGTTGAAGATGCAACCTCTTCTTCCGTGAATCCCAGGAGTTTGAGGGTTCTTGGGTCGGGATTGGAGTCGATGTCTTTGCAGTTCGCACAGATCTTACGCACCAGCCTCTGGGCCATGATCGCCTGGATACTGCTGGCGACAAGGAAGGGTTTTACCCCCATGTCGATCAGACGGGTAATTGCCGAGGGGGCGTCGTTGGTATGTAATGTACTGAAAACCAAGTGTCCAGTCAATGCGGCCTGAATTGCGACTTCTGCCACATCTAAGTCACGAATTTCGCCAACGAGAATGATATTCGGTGCCTGGCGAAGCATGGATCGCAGAATGGAGGCAAAGGTCAGACCGATATCATCCCGTACCTGACACTGGTTGATTCCCGTGAAATTGTACTCCACGGGATCCTCGGCAGTGATGATTTTTCGGTCCGGGCGGTTCAGCTCGTTCAGGGCGGAATAGAGGGTAGTGGTTTTACCGGATCCCGTCGGACCGGTCACGAGGAAGATTCCGTTGGGGCGTTTGATGATCCGGTGGAACCGCTGGTTGTCTTCCTCTTCGAATCCCAGCGCGGTAATGCCGACATTCGCGGCGTCGGGACGTAAGATACGCAGCACCACGCTTTCGCCGTGGTAGGCAGGGAGGGCGGAAACGCGGAAGTCGATATCCGTACCGGCGATGCGCATCTTGATACGTCCGTCCAGCGGGACGCGCTTCTCCGCGAGGTCCATGCCGGAAAGAATCTTAAATCGATTGACTACAGGACCTTGCATCCGTTTCGGGATATTGTCACGCTCGATGCACACTCCGTCGATGCGGTAACGCACCCTCACGCGGTTGGCCATCGGTTCGACGTGGATGTCGCTGGCGCGCATATTGACGGCCTCGGTGATAATCATCGACACGAGGCGCACCACGGGGGCGGTGGCGTCGTCCTCGTCGTCCCCGACGATTTCCATCGGCGCATCCCCGTCGGCGAGATTGGCGTTCTGGAATTCCTTCACCTGCTGGTCGACGGACATTTTCGTTCCGATGTTCGTGTCGATATACGCGCGAACCTTCGAACGCGACGCCAGGCAGGGGACGGGGTCTTCGTTGAGCATGAAGCGGAGCATGTCGAGCGTTTCCAGGTCCAGCGGGTCGGTGATGATGACCTTCAGCCGGCCTTTCTCGTCCCGGGCCATCGGAATGACCAGGTGCCGTTTCACCCGGTCTTCCGGCAGGAGGGTCGCCTCCGAGGCGCTGATGATGTTCCGGTCCAGATCGACGTATTCCATGTCGTATTGCAGCGCCAATGCCTTGGTGACGTCTTCCTCGTCGGTCAACCCCAGCGCCACCAGCGCCTCCCCGATGCGCACGCCTTCGTTGCGGGTGTATTCCAGGGCTTCCCGCAGGCCTGAATCCGTAATGACGTTCCACTCCTTTAAGATATCCCCCAGTCGTTTCTTCTGCTTTCGTGCGCACATGGTTGGGTCTCTTTTTACAACGAAATGGATGCTCAAATCACATTCAAACGGTGTAAGGCTTTTTTGGGGACAAAGGGTATGGAACGTATCCGCGCCGCGGGATTCCGAAGCACGCCCGGCGGAGTCGACATACCGTCTTTCGGGAAAAAAGTACAAAAGGGCATTCTACCGGATTCCACGAGCCTGGGTCAAGGAATGTTCAGGGCTTGGAGAGCGGGACGCAAAGGAAAACAACGGTTCGAAAAAAAACGAGCAACCCAAACCTCTAAAAAAAAGAGAAGCCGGTCGACGGGTGAAGCAACGCAAGGGGAGACGCCGCAACATCCCTTTTCCGACCGGCTATTTCATTCTAGGCGCGCCGGGACGAAATCAACATCCTCCCCAAAATTTTTTGGGCGTTCCGATCTTTATCATATACCACGTGGTTTTTGTCGTGGGGTTTAACAATTAGTTTAATTTAAGAATAATTAAGTGATAAAATAATTTAATTTATATTGACATTTAAGTTCCCGTTTGTTACATTGGCGGTATGAACGGGAACCGTCTTTTGCCTCACTTTTTTCGTTTCAGGAGAAGCAGGCTTGACCACCATTCGTGACGTAGCCGATCAGGCGGGCGTGTCCGTGGCGACGGTTTCGTATGTCATGAACGACCGTCTCGTCGTGGGGGACGAAACGCGGCAGCGGGTTCTTCGCGTGGCGCGGAACATGAATTACGTTCCGCGGCGAAGTTCGCGGAAAACGTCGCGGGAGAAGCGGAACGTCAAATCCCTCGCCTTCGTGAGTTGTCTGCCGTTCGATCCCTGGGGCGAGGCGTACTGGGGGCAGTTCCTGACCGGTTGCGTGGACGCCTCGCATGAAACCGACAGCATGTTGCAGGTTGCCCGGGTGGACCCCGAAACCCCGTCCGAGGCGTCGGACATTCCCGTCGTCGTTCGTCATCGACTGGTCGACGGTATCATCGTCGCCGGTTGGCCGAGTCGGAGCGTCGTGGATTCCCTGGCGGACCTGTCCCTGCCGATGGTCCTGCTGGACACGCGAGACGTGTATGAAGGGTTCACGCACATTCGGCCGGATCACGGCGGGGGGATGACCAAGCTGGTTCGTTATCTTCACGAACTGGGGCATCGGCGAATCGGCGTGATCAACTGGAAAATGGGGTTCGCCTGTGAGGGCGAGCGAAACAGCGCCTTTCACATGGCCATGTCGGAACTGGGTTTACCGATGGACAAAAAGCGGATCATCACGCGGGAGGCGCCGAACGAGGACGCCGGACGGGAAGGCATGAAGGAATTTCTGCGTCGCCAATGCGACGCGACGGCGTTGATCTGCCACGGCGACCACGTCGCGCGCGGGGCCATGTTCGTCGCCCAGGAAGCCGGGGTAAAGATTCCGCGGGATCTGAGCATCGTCGGTGTGGACAATCAGCCGTGGTCCGCCCGGTCCGATCCGCCTTTAACGACCGTGGACGTGTCCCTGGTCGAACTGGGACGCGTCGCCGTGGAAAACCTGCTGCGAATGATCGCCAACCCCAAGGCCTCGCCGCGGCGTGTGACCATCGAAGCGAAAATCGTCGTTCGCGCCTCGGCCGCGTCGGTCAAGGCGTAACTGCTCAGCAAGGAGACATCGCGGCGGTGGAGCCGCGTGCTTGTTCAGAAGGGTAATTGCCAATGTTGGAATAAGGAGAAACAAGATGAGAAACGCATGTGTGGGACTACTGATGATGGTGCTATTGGGTCTATCGGGAACGGCCGGGGCGGCGTATACCTACGGTTACGAGTGGGATTTCGTCGACGATTTCAGCAATACCACCGCCCAGCCGCAAGATTCGGAAGGAAACGTCGCCTGGGAATATCGTTGCGGGGCGTGGGACACCGCCCCCTCGGGCGCGGGATTGTATTCGACGTGGGCGGACTGGTTAAGCCCGCCGGCCTGGCAGGGAAGCACGAATCCGTCGAGCCTGACCGGGCAGGGATTTCTCAAGGCGTGTCAACCGGGCGTGGGAGACCAGTATCCGTTTCTGGTGTGGGTCTCGAACGTGACCGGCCAGGTGCAGGTGGAAATCGACCTGACGAACGCCGACGGGAGTTACCAGGCGTCGGTCTTCATGAATGATTCCACGCTGTCCTCCAGCACGAGCGGATCGAGCGAGGATTGGTCCTATTCGGACCTGCTGGACGTCACGGCCGGCGACAAGATCACGCTCCGGTTCGGTTCGTGGGGAAATTATCCCACCGTCGACGCGGATTTCACGGTGACGTACCTTCCCGAACCGACGACCATGGGTCTGTTGGTCTTCGGCGGGATCGCGCTGCTTCGACGCGGGAAGTAAGAGCAATTTGTATTCCTTCGCAAAAAAAATAATGATCTGTCATCCTGAGCGAAGCGAGTCTTCGATCGCAGTCGAAGGATCTTACAGGTAGCTATGCGTAAGGTCCTTCGACTGCGGTTCTCGCTTCGCTCGGACTCTCCGCTCAGGATGACAGTATGGAACCTTTCTCCTGGTAATGAAAGTTTTTAGAACATGAAATATATGCAAACACGGCGATTCGCGGTTCTGGCGGTTCTGGGAATGGGAGTTTCTTTCTGCCTGGCGCAGGACCAGGCGGCTACCGAATGGGTGAACGAATCGTTTGATACATACCAGCCCGGCCGAATGTACGGCCAGAAAGGGTGGCGAACGCAGGACTGGACGCTCAACGCGCACAGCCACGAGATCGTCGAGGGAATTTCCCGCGGTTCGGAACAAGGTAAGAGCGTCGCCCTGGGCGCCGTTAACGGCCGACACAACCGGCTGGGGTTGACGCCCAAGACGTGCGGTACGTTCACCTGCTCGTTCGATTATCAGCCGGCCGACGGGATCTGGGTGTTCGTGGGATTCAAGACGCCCCCAGCCGCGTGGGATCAATTCCAGGTTCCGCTGCGCATTCAACCGCCGCACGCGGGCGGGGAAATCCAGACGTGGAAAGAAGGCAAGTTCGCGTCGATTTCGCAAAAATCCCAAAAACCTCTTCAGAAAGGCAAGTGGTATCATTTCAAGATCACGGTTCGCCCCGGCAGTGACGAAAACCAACCGGGCCGATTCGACGTGTTCGTCACCGGACCGGAGGGAACCGTCGCGGAGGCGAAGAACCTGACGTTCGCCGTGGATGAAACCAAGCCGATTTCGATGTTCGAGATTCGCGGCGTCCAATGGACCGACCCGAAAGACAACGTCAGCGGCTACCTGGACAATCTCGTCATCCAGCCGGATCCGAAGCAACCCGAAATCAAGATCGGATGCGAGAAATACGGGCACCTGTATTATCACGGGCGGCCGGTGAAAATCGTCGCGTCCGTCAAAGGCGGTGAGGGCGGATTCACCGGACCGACGGACGTGTCCGTGGTCGACGGGTATGGTAATACCGTGTTTTCGCGGACGCGGGACGTGGCTGCCCCGGCGGGGAAAACCCAATCGTTTTCCATGGTCGTTCCGGCGGAGAAACTGAAGAAGTACGGCCTGTACACCCTCACGCTGGCGGCGGGGAAAACCAGCCGTCTTTACACGCGCTGCACGATGGGCGTGATCGCCCCGCCCGTGGATGACGGGGACAATTTCAACTCCCCCTTCGGCGCGTTTCATTATCCCATTTCGGATGGGGAGAGTCCCACCGGCGTCGGAGAAGGTCCGGAGGATCAGAAGAAGACCGTCGAGCAGATGTACGACCTGGGCATCCGCTGGCTGCGCTGCAACATGCACTGGAACGACGTGGAACCGGTACAAGGCAAGTTCGACTGGGGACTGATGGGCGTGCTGGTGGACGAGGCCTACAAGCACAAGATGCACGCGTTCATCGAGTTCGCCTACACGCCCAAGTGGGCCAGTTCGGGCGGTCCCGACGCCAACGCGCCCGGTTCGGTGGACACCGGACCCATGTGGTCCACCGTCGCGCCGAGGGATTTCGCCGACTGGGAAAATTTCTGCCGCAAGACGGCCCAGAGATACAAAGGGCGCGTGAAGGTGTACGAGGTGTGGAACGAACCCGGCGCGCCGAAAAGCGGAAACAGCAACGGTTTCTGGCGCGACACGTCGGACAACTTCATCAAAATCATCAAGCACACCCGCCAGGGCGTCAAAAGCGTCGATCCGGAGGCGAAGATCATGGCCAGCGGGTTCCGCTCCGTGGACATGGGAAAATACTTCGAGAATTTCGTCGAGCGGGTGTTCCGCGGCGCGATCCACGATATCGACATCGTTTCGTTCCATCACTGGTGCGGCGGTTCGCGGGGCACGAAAATTTTTGACTATAAGCTCTTAACGCGAACCTACGGTTTACCTGTGAAACCCTACTGGGACAGCGAATCGGGCGGCGGCGGGGACACGACGGACAACGTCAAGGAAATCTGCTGGAACCTCGCGATGGGGTGCGAAAAAACGTTCCCCTTCATCTACAATCTCCCGCGCTATCGCCGAACCAGCCTGGTCAACCCGGACTACACCCCCCACGCCGGAACGATGTCCTTCGCCACGATGACGCGCTGCCTGACCGGCGCGCGAATCGAAGGGCCTTTGAACCTCGGCGAGTGCATTCGGGCGTATTCGTTCATCCAGGGCGACAGGCGAATCGTGGTCGCCTGGTGCGACGCGGAAGGCAAACAAATGCCCGCCCACCTTATCGGCGCGGAACACACGCTCGACTGGCAGGGGAATCCCGGCCCGGAGGTGGGGGACGTTCACGACCTGGGAACCATGAAAGTGCTTCTCGATAATACGCCGACGTATATTTTCTGTAATCTCGACGGACTGGATCTGACGACACCGAAGAATACCTCCTCGAAGCAGCCATGAGAACGGTGAAACACAACCTGACGGGAAACACCCGACGCGGATTTACCCTCATAGAACTCCTGGTCGTCATCGCGATCATCTCGCTGCTGGTGTCGATCCTTTTACCGAGTCTGCAAAAGGCGCGCGAGCTGGCCAAGCGCGTGGTGTGTCAGTCGAATCTCAAGAACATCCACCTGGGCATGGCGATGTACCGGCAGGATTATACCGTCATCCCCCGGTACATGGTCTGGGCGAAGGAGTATTTCGATCAGCCGATCACGGTCTGCCCGGGCGACCCGGAAGAGGGACAACATTTTTACGGCGGCACGACGAAAATTCACAACATCTACGACCCCGACGAACAGATCGGAACCTCCTATTTTTCCCTGCCGGCAACCTATGTATGGTGGAATTGGGCGGGGGATACGGATACATCCATCGAGATTGCCGACGCCCTCTGCAAGGAATTGAGCGGCGAAGCCGTCACGGAGGCGGAATTACACAGAAAACCCCTGACGTACATGTGGGAAAACCTGACATTGCTTCGTTGCATCGACCACCATGATGAACCTGAGCCTCATGCCGTTCACCTTCGCGCCGGCGGGGAGATCAGTGATTTCCATCTCAGCGATTATGACCCGCCTCTGAACGATTTATTTGACGCCGAATGGTACTGGTATTCCAACGGCCCGCGTTAACGTCGTCGCCGCAAACGCGACAGGAGGGTCAATCCGCCGTCGAGGACGAGGGCGGTGAGGATGCCCACGGCGTTGGCGCACCCGTCGGAAAAGGCGCCGCACCGGCCCACGAAATTCTGCGTCCATTCGTCGAGCGCCGCGTAGAGCAGCAGGATCGGCAGGGCCAATAACGCCCGCTTGCGCCATCTCACACCGTGCAGGCGCAGCGTCACGAGGAACACTCCGGTCAGAATCAGGTATCCGAAGAAATGCAGTTCGTAGTCGCCGGCGGATATGTCGGCGTAGGTTTCGGAGGGAAGGTGCGTCGCGACCGCCGCGGCGATCCACACCACACCGCAGAGAATCTTCGCCAGAAGGCGAATTATTATGCTAGCTCGGTGTGTCATGCGACGCGGGAACCTCCGAGGCTGTCGGGTACGGAATCGGCGGTGCGATGTACTGTCCCGCCTGGGATTCCTCCGCCGCCGTTTTGCGGATCTCCGGATACAACGAAAGAAACTCCTCCCGCAGGGCGAGATAATCCATCGCCCCGTTGCTGCGGGGGTCGTAATCGAAAATCGCCTTCCCGTGCGAGGGACACTCCGCCAGGCGGATGTTCCGCCGGATGACCGTCTCGAATAATCGCGCCTCGGACCAGGGAACGTTCGCCCCTCGCGCCGCGGCGAGAAAATCCCGCACCTCGTCCACCACGTCGCGCCCGAGTTTCGTGACCGATTCGTGCATGCACAGCACCACCCCGCCGAGTCGGAGTTTCGGATTCAGGTGCTGCCGCACCTGCTGGATCGTCTCCAGCAGCCGCGCCAGACCCTGCATCGCCAGGAAGTGAGGCTGCAAGGGAATCAGCACCTCGTCCGCGGCGGCCAGGGCGTTGATCGTCAGCAGTCCCAACGCCGGGGGGCAGTCGATCAGCACGAATTCGTGCGGAAGGTCGCGGGCGGCCTCCAGGCCGCGACGCAGGCTCAGCTCCCAGTTGTCGCGCTTGGACAGTTCGATTTCCACCGACGACATGTCGCTCGTGCTGGGCAGGAGGCAGAGGTTGGGCTTGAGCATCTCGGCGGCCGCCGACACGCCGCTCTCGCCGGTCAGCACGTCGTAGATCGTCGGGGCGTCGTCAGCCGGCTCCACGCCCAGGTGGAGGGTGAGGTGGCTTTGCGAGTCAAGGTCCACGAGGCAGACGTCGTATCCCGCGTCGGCGAGGGCGACTCCGAGGTTCGCCACCGTGGTGGTCTTTCCGACCCCGCCTTTCTGATT
>JAFGJE010000062.1 GCA_016929245.1 Phycisphaerae bacterium | reverse complement strand
CAGGCCCAGGAAGTGCACGCGATGATTCGCGAACTCCTGGGGGAACTATACGGCGGGAACGTCGCCGGCGCGACGCGGATTCAGTACGGCGGGTCCGTGAAAGCCGACAACGCCGCGGAATTGCTCTGGCAGCCGGATATCGACGGGGCCCTCGTCGGCGGCGCGAGCCTGAAAGTGAACGATTTCACCGCCATCGTGAAGGCGGGACTTTGATTGCGGATTGCGGAATGTGGATTGCGGATTGAAACATTACATACGAAGACGCGGGTTTTGATACAATTTCCTATTTGAGATAACAGGATACTATCATGGACTATCTGCTGATGACGGTTTTTTTGATCGTTTGTCTTTTACTGATTATCGTGGTGCTGCTGCAGAAAGGGCGCGGCGGCGGTTTGGGCGGCGCGTTCGGCGGCGGTGGCGCCGGCGGCGGGGCGTTCGGCACGCGCACCGGTGACGTGTTCACCTGGGTGACGATCGTCCTGACCGGGGCGTTCCTGCTGTTGGCGATTGTCGCGACGGTGGTCGCCCGCCCGGACCTGGGACAGGTGGCCATGCCGGCGCTTTCCCCGGCGGGTTGGCCCGAGGGAGACACGACGGACGTCAAGGACGTAGCCGTCATGATGCAGTGCGAAACCAAGGGCGCGACGATTTATTACACGAAAGACGGGAAGGAACCGACGGAAAAATCCGAACCGTACGGCAAATCCTCCGTGATCGTCAAGAAAGGTCAAACGCTGCGCGCAAAAGCGTTCCGCGTGGGCATGGAACCGTCCCGGACCGTGACGGTGACGTACGCCCCGAAGACCCCGGAAACCAACCCCGCGCCGATCCCGGCTGTCGCGCCGGCGACCCAACCGGCGGCGAAATAAATCATATACCACAAAGGCACAGAGACCACGGAGTTAAGAAAATGAAATACGGACTTCTCTGAGTTCTCCGTGTCATAGTGCACCCCTTAGGGGTGGTTAACAATAATAAAGGAATTCCAAAACAATGCTCAAATCGATGACAGGATTCGGAACCGCTTCGGGACAGGTCGAAGGCGTCGAGTACTCCGTGGAGATTCGGTCCGTCAACAACCGGTACGCGAAGATTTCCCTCCGCCTTCCGGAAAGCATCCAGTCCCTGGAATCGCGGATTGAGCAGGCCGTCCGGGCGAAAGTCTCCCGCGGCAGCGTCAGCCTGGCGGTGCGCATGAAGCTGCCCGAAGACCAGGCCGCCTATCGCGTCAATGCCGCGGCGCTGGCGAGTTATCTCGACCAGTTGCGTATTCTGGAGATCGACGCGAATCCCATGTTTCGCGTGGATTTGAGCGAATTGTTGCAGTTGCCCGGCGTGTGCGAACCACCGCCGCTGGAAGAGATCGCGCAAAAGACTTCCGAAGGGCTGCTGGCGCTGATCGACCTGGCGATCGACGGATTGATCGACATGCGCCGCCGCGAGGGTGAAGCGCTGGCGGCGGACCTGTTGGCGAACGCGGAAAAAATCCAAACCGAACTGAAAGGCATCGCCGTCCGGGCGGGTGACGTGGTGAAACTGTATCATGAAAAACTCGCCGCGCGCGTCGAGGAACTCACCAGCCGGGCGAAAATTCATATCGACGAGGAAACGCTCGCGCGGGAGGTGGCGATCTTCGCCGAACGCAGCGATATCGCCGAGGAACTCTCGCGCCTGGGCACGCACGTGGCGGAGTTTCGCGGCTTGTGTGAAACGGAAGAATCCGTGGGGCGGAAACTGGATTTTATGTCTCAGGAGATGCTCCGCGAGGCCAACACCATCGCCTCGAAAGGTTCGGACGCCGAAATCGCCCGGGCCGTCGTGGACATCAAGACCGCCATCGACCGAATCAAGGAGCAGGCGGCGAACGTGGAATAACCCGCGGAATCGTCGCCTGGAGTCTAGCAGATGTCCCCAGGCAGGCATGGAAAATTAATCGTGATCTCCGGCCCTTCGGGTGTCGGAAAGAGTACAATTACACGGGAAGTGTCGCGGCGAACCGACGCGGAGTACAGCATTTCGGCCACGACGCGCCCGCCGCGACCGGATGAGCAGGACGGACGCGATTACCGCTTCATGGATCGCGACGCCTTTGAGCGGATGATCGAACAGGATCGCCTGCTCGAATGGGCCGAGGTGTTCGGGAATCTGTACGGCACGCCGGCCGAACCCGTGCGACTGGCGGTGCGGGACGGAAGAACGATCCTTCTGGAAATCGACGTGCAGGGCGGCATCCAGGTGCACCGGAAAATGCCCAACGCGGAATTCATCCTGATCACGCCGCCGTCGGAGGCGGAACTCCGCCGGCGCTTGAAAGATCGAGGCACGGAAGACGCCGCCTCCTACAAGGCGCGGTGCACACAAGCCGTCGAAGAATTACGACTCGCCCGCAAAAGCGGCGCGTACCGTCACGAGGTCGTCAACGACGACCTCGAAGAGGCGATTGAAAAAATCGTCACCATCGTGAATACATAGGAGCACGAAACCGATATGATCGAAGCACTCAAAAGCGAAGAAATCGTCCGAAAGGTGGGAGGCCAATTCAAGCTGACGGCCCTGATTCAGCGCCGCATGGTCGAGCTGATGCAGGGATCCAGGCCTTTGGTCGAACGCAAAAAGGGAATGACGGATATGGAAGTGGTGATCCAGGAGATCCTGGAAGATAAAATCGCCATCGACTACGACAACAGCGACGTTCCTTTTCCCGAGGAAATCATGTAAGGACAATCCATGGCCGCCGAAGCGTCCCAATCCGACGCCGGCGCGACGCGCGAAGTGCTGCTGTGCGTCACCGGCGGGATCGCCGCGTACAAATCCGCGGACCTGGCGAGCAAACTCGTCCAGGCCGGCGTGGGCGTGACCGCGGCGATGTCCGAGTCCGCCTGCCGGTTCGTTCAGCCGCTGACGTTCCAGACGCTGACGAATCGGCCGGTGTACACCAACCTGTGGACGGCGGGGGAAAATTGCGAAATCGAGCACATCTCCCTGACGGAACGGGCCGACCTGATGGTCGTCGCGCCGGCGACGGCCAATATCCTGGCGAAGCTGGCGGCGGGAATCGCGGACGACCTGATTTCGACGATGGGCCTCTCGGCGGCCGGCGCGTGCGAGATTCTCGTGGCGCCCGCGATGAACCACCGCATGTGGAACGCGCCAGCGACCCAAGCCAACGTGAAAATCCTTCGCGAGCGCGGTGTGGATTTCGTCGGACCCGCCGAGGGACGCCTCGCCTGCGGGGATGAGGGAACCGGAAGAATGGCCCAACCGGCGGATATTCTTCAACGCATCCTTGAAAAACTTCAGTAATCGACGTGGCACCTTCAAGCGAGTTTTTTTGAAAAGACTCGCTTGTGGGTGCTTATGGAACAAGGCACCCACAAGCGAGAAGACTCGCTTGAAGGTGCCACGTTATTATGAACCTTCTCATCACAACCGGGCCGACACGGGAATTTATCGACACCGTGCGGTTTCTTTCCAATCCCTCCAGCGGACGCATGGGTTGCGCGATCGCCATGGCGGCCCGGACGGCGGGACATGACGTCACGCTTCTGCACGGGCCGATCGACGAAAGCGTTCTGGGCAGCCTGCCGGAGGATGACGGCTGCCGGTTAATTCCTTTCACGAGTGTCGCCGATTTGCAGCAATCCTTGGCGGAACAGTTTTCCACCTGCGACGCGCTGGTGATGGCGGCAGCGGTGGGTGATTTTACCGTCTCGAATCCATTGACCACGAAACTCCGCCGCGCCGACGGAGCGATCACGCTGGAACTGATTCCCACGCCGGATGTGCTGGCAACCGTCGCCGCGGGCAAACGAGCGGATCAGAAAATCGTCGCTTTCGCCGTGGAAGACCCGCCCCTAAAGGCCGCCGAAGCCAAGGCCCGCGCGGAACTGCAAATCAAACGCGCTGATTTCGTCGTCGTCAACACCCCCGCCGCCTTCGGCGCTCCCAAAAGTCAGGCCTGCATCCTGTCCGTCGACACGATGCTTCTATCCTGGGAAACACGCACCAAGCGACAACTCGCCGACCGGATCCTCCGGCTGCTGGAAACAGCGTAAACCTCTGGAACAGAATCCTTGGTAGATAAGCGTCTTTTTGATACCTTGGTTATCGAACACCATGAATTCTCCGCCGAAACAATATTGGTATTTAACCTTGGTTTTTCTGACGCTTCTGGGGCAAATCGCCATCACCCCCGCGGAGACGTTTGAGAATCCCAAGGCGCGTCCGCCTCGCGCCAAGCCGCAACGTCGCGCGGGCGGGGAAAGTCTGCCTCCCTTGCCTTTACCGGCGACACCCCTGCGACGAACGGAACGCAAGCGTCAACCTGCCCCCCCCGCGCTGGTGGGCTTGATCCGGTTTTCCGGCGGGGCGAAGATCATAGAAGGCCGTCGCGTCGAGAGCACACCCATGCCCACCACGCAGGTGGATATCGAACGGCTGATGAATTTCGCCAACCAACGGCTGGGCCTTCGCTACCGATATCTGCCCACGTCGCTGGAGGCGTTTTCTTTTCACCCGACCGAGCTTCCGCTGCTGTATATCACCGGCTGGACGCCGTTACCGAACCTGCCCGACGAAACGCTCGGTAAGCTGCGCCGCTATCTCTACGACGGCGGCACGCTCGTATTGCACGCCCAGTGCGGCCGGGCGGAGTTTTATGAATCCGCGAGAAACCTGACCGCCAACCTGTTCCCGAAGCGCAAACTCGTCATGCTCGACACGGATTCGCCGATCTACCGCGCCGCGGCGCCGATCGATACGGTTCGCATCCGCAAAGACGATCAACCGTTGCGGCAAAGCCCGCCGATTCTTCGCGCGGTGTTCCTGGGTTGTCGCCCGGCTGTCATCTTGTCCGAAATCGACCTGAACTGCTCCTGGGACGTGGTGAATCATCCGATCTCCGGCGGCGTGCTCTACCATCCGGACGACGGCCTAGCGTTGGGAACAAATATCATCACCACCGTTCTGGCGAATTTCCCCTACGCCCGCGCGTGGGGCCGGGAAACCGTGTTTCCCGAACAAGCCCTCGCCGGCCGGGATCAACTCGTCATCGCCCAGGTGATGCACAACGGGGATTGGGATCCCACCCCCCACGGCTTGGCGAACCTGATGAAATACGCCCAGACCCAGACCACGCTGGACGTACAGTTCAAGCGGAAGGTCACGCGGATTGACGCGCCGGATTTGTTCGAGAATCCGGTGCTCTACATGACGGGCCTGCGCGATTTCGTCTTCACGCCGAACGAAGTGAAGCAATTGCGGGCGTATCTGAACAACGGCGGAGTATTGATCGCCGACGCCGCCGCGGGCAGCCGGGCGTTCGACGTCGCCTTCCGCCGCGAACTGAAACGCCTCTTCCCCGACGGGAAACGGAAGCGCCTGCCGCATGACTCAGCCGTCTACCAAATGCCCAACCCCATACGGGTGGTGAAATATTCCGACGTCGTCAAGGCAGAGAACCCCAAACTCAACACTCCCGTGCTGGAAGGTCTGGAGATTCACGGCCAGTTCGCGGTAATCTACAGTCCCCTGGGCCTGGCGGCTGGGTGGGAACAACTGGGATACGCCTTCAACCGCGGATACTCCGACGCCGACGCGTTGAAGCTGGGCGTGAACCTGCTGACGTATGTTCTGACACACTGAGAAAGATATATGAAAAAAATATGGTTCTCTTATCTTGCCGGATGGATTTTGTTTTCATCCCCCGGGTGTGTACCGGAAAAAAATGAATCCCTGAAAGAAACCAATCCCGACAAAACCGTGGAGATGGTCATCGTGCCCGACGCCATGGTCGCCTGCCTGATCGACGCCGGACGGATTCAATACGCCCCCGACGCGAAGGGAACAGACGCCTGGCAGACGCCGGCGGAAACGGTTTCGCGGGGCAAAGGCGACTGCGAGGACATCTGCATCTATCTTCAACATCTTCTGCGACGCAAGGAAATCGAGGTGGACGTGGTTTTCGGCCTAAAGACGCGCTACCACAAGCACGGCCATTGCTGGTGCGAATATCAACAGGACGGTGAAACGTACGTCATCGAACCGCGAACCAACGCTTTCTATACCCGAAGCCGCCTTCCTTCCTTCCTGTACATCCGCGCCGACGACGTGGACGTGGTGGAAAAGAAGGTACGCGCGTATCACCGACGCACCGGGGTCTGGGTGTCCGAGGCATATCGTAAGAAGATCAAAACCGAAGCAAAATAAATGATATATTTGACACACAACTTTTAGGTTGTATACTATCATTATGACGGGACGGGAACTCATCAAAATCATGAAACGTCGGGGATGGATATTGGATCGAGTATCCGGCAGCCATCACATCATGATTAAGGAACACCGCCGTAGCATCCCCGTACCGGTTCACGGGAAAAAAGACCTTCCGAAAGGATTGGTCAGCGCGATTTTGAAACAAGCCGGCATTACAGGAATACGACCATGATGACTTATTCCGCCAAGATCACGAAACAGGAAGGATGCTATCTGGTATCCTTCCCGGAATTTCCAAACGTCAACACCTATGGCGAAACGCCGACGGAAGCTCGAAAAAATGCTCACGAAGCGTTGAACGGAGCGATTGAATCCGACTTCGAAAGGGGATTTGATTTGCCCAAACCTCGTAAGCGCCGCGGTAGGATGTATTGCGACATTCCAATTCAGCCGCATATCGAGATCGCCTACAAATTGCGAAAGATTCGCAATGGTCGGCCGCAAACGGAAATCGCCCGAAAACTGAACGTTTCGTATCAGGCGTATCAGAAGCTCGAAAATCCCCGAAAGTGCAATCCGACGATCAAAACGCTGGAAAAAATCAGCAATACGTTTGGAAAGCAACTTAAAATAGACCTGACCTAAGATTCCAAAATCCCAACAAAAGAAAATAGTGAATCGTTGTCAATCGACCGCTTGCCTATTCCCAGGGGAATTCCTGACCCGTCAGGCGGGTGTAGGCTTCGATGTATTTCGCGCGGGTTTTCTGGACGATGTCCGGCGGTAAGAGCGGGCCGGGCGGGGTGCGGTCGAATTTGATCTTGTCCAGGTAGTCGCGAACGAACTGCTTATCGAAACTGGGTTGACTCTTGCCGGGTTTATAGGAATCCATCGGCCAAAAACGGGACGAATCCGGCGTGAGGAGTTCGTCGATCAGGATCAGGTTCCCGTCTTCATCGCGCCCGAACTCGAATTTCGTGTCCGCGAGGATGATCCCGCGCTCGCGGGCGTACGCCCTGCCTTCGGTATAGAGTTGAACGGCAATGTCACGAAGCTGCATCATCGTTTCCTTGCCGACGATATCGCATCCCCGCTCGAAGGAGATGTTTTCGTCGTGTTCGCCCTGCTCGGCCTTCGTGGCGGGGGTGAAAATCGGATCGGGCAATTCGGAGGCTTCCTTGAGTTTCGCCGGAAGAGGGATACCGCAGATCGTGCCCGATTCCTTGTATTCCCGCCAACCCGAACCGGCGAGATATCCCCGCATCACGCACTCAATGGGGACGACCTCGGCTTTTTTGCAGAGCATGAATCGGCCGTCGAGTTCCTTCTGCTCGCACAGGGGCTCGGGAAGTTCCTTCATCGTCACGGACAGCAGGTGATTGGGCACGATTTCGGCGAATCGATTGAACCAGAACGCGCTGATCTGCGTGAGGACTCTTCCCTTGTCGGGAATGCCGTTGGGCATGACCACGTCGTAGGCGCTGATGCGATCCGTAGCCACCAGCAGAAGCGAATCGCCGAGATCGTAGATGTCACGAACCTTTCCGCTGCGCTTGGGATACTCGCCGACGGAACTCGTCAGTAATGCGGTCGTTTTCATGGGTACTGTTCTACCGCATCCCTTTTACGGCGGTCAAGGATTTTTACGTCCGGGGAATAGGCGTTTGCCTGTTCCTCGTGAAATGGTATAATTCGCATTCAGCGTCGGGTTCGCGCCGCGGGCGCGTCCCGATCCGACAAACAGGTATTTCCCCGGCGGTTGACGTTCACGGGGCGGATTCCTTCGCCGGTGTTTTCATCGCCCTACACAGGAGTCAGACGGATGAAACGCGCACATCGACTCGTAACGCCGGTAATCCTCATAACGGCGGGTTTGCTTTTCACGACGACCTGGGCAAAAACTTCAGGCGACGCCGCCAAAACCGACGCCGTGAAGAAAAAGACGGACAAGCAGAAGACGGAAACCAAAAAAAACACAAAGAAAGATGAACAGAAAAAGGACGACGAAGCGCTTTTCCCGAAAAAAGAAGGCGAGAAGGCCGAAGCCGACGAGGAAATTCACCCCGATTTGTCGGAATTCTACGCGGAAATCGCCCAGGTGGTCAAACTCAACGCGGACGGACAGAAAAAGCTCCTGATACTCCAGGAACAGAAAGCCAAAACCCTCGAAAAATACGACGAGAAATACGACAAGGTTATCGTCAAGATCGAAAATGCGATGGATCGAACCGAAAAAGAGAAACAACGGGAAACTCTTCGAGCCAAGCTGAAATCCATCGAAATGAAACGGGAACAAATCGAACAGAAATACGACACCCAGGCCTTGCGGGCCTTGACTCCGGACCAGGTTGTCACGTGGAACACGCATGAGTTATGGATGACGATTTCGCCGGAGCTGGAATTTGACGATTGTGAGATGACCGAGGAGCAGGTGAATAAATCGAAAATCCTCTGCGGCGTCATCGCCAAAAAAATGGGCGCCAAAAGTCGCATCGCCCGAAATCCCAAGGTACAGAAAATGGCGATCGGACAAATCGGACGACAGATTCTGACCAAAGAGCAACGCGTCGCCTACGCCCGTCAGGAACGACGAAAGCGACTGATGGAAGAACCCGAGAAGAGAAAGAAATCCTACCGCCGGGCAGGTCGTTAGCTCGCCGCGCGGAATCCTGGATGCGGCGGTACAATGCGGGTCGCCCTTCTCTTCAGGTCGCAACCGGTCGCACGACGGGGTTGGCGTATATCGACATCCTCCCGGCTCCGCATTTGAGACGAATATGCGAAACTTCATCCTGTTTATCGTGGCGGTGACGGTACTGAGTTTCACCGGATATATTTTGTACCGCGTCTATATCCAAGGCGAATCGGCGGAGAACGTGTTTCAGGAATGGCGGGACCGGGAGGAAACCGACGTCCTAGGCGAAGCCGAAGACGCCTACAAACGACAGGACTACGCCGCGGCCGCCAAGGGACTGGAGAGGGTATTGCAGGATCACGAAACCGGCGTGCCCGGCGCGAAACTGGAAGAACGAAAACACCGGAACGTACTCCATCAATTGGCGGCCTGCTACAAACGACAATGGGAGGCGGGCGGGAAAACGGACGAAACCCTGCGCATTAAAGCGCTGCGGGTTTATGAAAAACTCATCGATGAATATCCCGATCGGCATCCCGGACGAGTTATGGCGGAACTGAAAAATCCTTCCGACGCCGCATCGTCCAAGGTCGAGGACGAAAGTCCACCCGAATAGACTCCGCTCACTCTCCTCCCGGGCGACAAAGAACGGTAAAATCGTTCGGCAGATACCCCTCGATCACCCGGATGTGTTTTTCAACGACAAAGGGACGCAGAATCGCCAGAACATCGGCGGGATTATAGTAAAAATACGTCGGATCACGCGTGACATTTCGGGCGCGAAGGAAGTTGACCATCAGCGTTTCCCGGGCGCGGCGGAGCAATTTCGGCAAGGCGGTTTCGAGAAATTCCAGGTTGTTTCCCAGGTTCAGATTCAGCGCCCCGCTGCAGTACACCACGTCAAACGTTTCGCTTCCCGGAACCTCCTCCTGGGAAGCGTCGGAGAACAGGTCCGCTCGTACAAAACGTTCTGTCGGATGATTCTCCCGGGCGCGGGCGAGCATTTCCTCCACGACATCCAGACCCGTGTATTGCACGGGGATGTTTTTCCGCTGGAGAAAATCGATCAGGTCGCCCAACCCGCAGCCGACGTCGAGTAGGCTTTTTCCGGTAAGGTTCACGTGTCGGGCCAGCACCTCGAACCGCGCACGTTGCGTTTCAGGACCGGCCCAGTCGAGTATGTCGAAATGCGCCCGTCCCGGCGTGAGGCGCGGAACGTAATGCCCGCGAATGTCGTCGATTCTGCTCATTCGGTTTCTTCCCGTATCTCCGCGGAAGCGACCACGTCCCGATACAATTCCTCGCCTCCCAACGCGACACACCAGGGCAGCAGCGCGCCGCGGGAATCGTAGTACTCCAGTTGGGCGACCTGCCAGTCCCGCGCGACGCGATCGATCGTCTGCGTGAGAACCAGGTTCTGCATCGCCTTGATCCGTTTCCACATTCCCCGAATGCGGGGGTCCTTCGGTTTCTCTCCCGCCAGGGAGCGTTTTTTCCGGTTCAATTCCTTCAACGCCTCCAATCGTCGCGCCAGGTGCGTTTTTTGCCACTCCTTCCGCTTGACCGGGTCGGTAAAATCCGCCAGGCGACGCTTCGACTCGTCGACCAGATCCCGCCAGCTTTCTCCCAGCATCCGCGCGGGAATTTCGTCCCGTCCGAACGCCACTGACAGATGCTTCGGAAGGCGAATCGGCGTTTCCAGGGACCGCAGGCGATCCAGCATGCCGAAACGAACGCGCATCACGGGCGCGGCAGCGCCGGGCAACATCTTGTGCTCCCGCAGCAGGGCGGCGAATCGATGGCAGGCCGGCATGTACAACGAACCCCAGTGCGGCAGCGCCAGCGGCGCGCCGGCGGGCGAGAGTCGCGCCTGCAGCGCCAGGACGACGGCTTTACCCGCCAGGCCCGTCACCCCTGCCGCCCGTAAGGCTTCCAGGGGCGCTCGTCCCGACGGCGCGGGAAACTTTCTTCCCGCCAGGATCAGTTGCCCTTTTCGGATGCGCACCTCGCACCGCGTTTGACGATCGTTCCACAGGCCGAACGCGAAAAACGGCGCTTCTCCGGCGTCCGTGTCCAGGGGATGCACGCCGACGCTGGTTTCGCGGACGGCCTGGTTGTACAGTTTCGCCATTGTTTTGTAATCCCGCAGGAACATCTCCAGCAGCGCGTCACGATCCGGACTTTCGCCCAGCGCGAAAACCCGGCTGGCGAGTTCCATGGACGCGCCGGACTCCAGATGCTCCCCCATCCAGTCTCGATACAGGTCGGGCAAGGCGCCGTCGGCATGTCGTTCGAGCAGGCGTTCCACTCGATGTTTTTCGGCCGCGAACCACTCGCGCGTCCGCCGTCGGGACTCTTCCGCGGGAAACTGCTCCAGGCAATCGTCTTCCGCGTGACCGACGATCTTTCGCACGAACGGCGCGACTTGGCGCACCTCCAGGTCGCCGATGGTTCGATGGTGCTCCTCGTCCCCGACATAACTCGATCCGATGAGCATGAAATTGTCGCTGACGGCGTAACGGCGGTAGAGTTCATCCAACGTCAATTCAAGCTGCCGCGCGACGGCGGAGATTTTCATCCCCAGTATCGGTTCCCACTGACGAAGCTCCACGGGCAGGCGGCCGAGGAATTTATTGTAAAACAGCGCCGCCCCCCAGTCCGATCCGCCGCTGTGATGAAACGACTCCCGCGCGATGTGCAGATTCGGTTCATCCACCTTCGCGCCCAGGGCGGTGAAGGCGACGTCGATGTCTTCCAGAACGTGTCGCACCGCCACACCTTTCGATTGCAGCGCGTGGAGTTTCGGAAGCGCGTCCCAAAGGCTGTGCGAATTCTGATCGATACTGAACATGGAATCACTGTACCCGAACGGATGAAAAATCTGAACTCCATTTCGAATCCAATATTTTATTCTGTCATCCTGAGCGGAGCGAAGCGCAGTCGAAAGACCTCACGGGTGGTTAGGCGTGAGGTCCTTCGACTGCGCTTCGCTCCGCTCAGGATGACAGCTAGCGCATCGTCTGAATATGTTGCCCGCCCCTGCCGAAGCGAAGGCGAATCCAGCCGTGGCGGGGTGTGGTGTAATAGCGGTATTTTCTCCGAAGGGAGTCGTAGAATTCCCGTACTTCCGCTTTAGCGGTCGACGGGCCTTTCGGTTCGCGATGTCCGCTGACGAGGATGATCTCCGGACCGACCGCTTCCACGAAGGCGGGTAAGGTTTTTTCCCATCCCCCGTGATGCGGCAGGATCAGCACGTCGGCTTTCAATAACGCCGGCTCTTTCAATAACTCCGCCTGTCCGGTTTCGTCCAGGTCGCCGGGAACCAGGACGCGGCGGTCGTCGCAGGTGACGCGCAGCACCAGGGACGTGTCGTTCGTGGTCAAACCTTCCCGGCCGACGGGAGGCCAGAGCACGTCGATCCGCGTTCGTTCTCCCAGGGGAACCGAGTCGCCGCGACGCAGATTCCGCGACGTCGTCCCCTCGGCGTGCAGGACTTCCAGCATTCGTCTCGACGCGGAGTAGGGATTCGCGTCCCGCTGGAAATACTCGCACACGTACAGCATTTCCAGGCCGGTGTCACGGGCCAGGTCCGGCAAGGCGCTGTAATGATCGGCGTTGGCGTGCGAGACGAACGCCGCCCGCGGCGCGGGCAAGCGCATCTCGCGCAGGAACGGCGCGAGGACGCGGGGGTAGACGTCGAATCCGCTGCGCGTTCCCGCGTCCAGCAGGAACGTTTTGCCTTCGGGGGTTTGCAGCACGACGCATTGTCCCGCACCGACCGCCAGCAGATCGAGCTGGGCATCCCGCGTGCGCGCGGGAAGCCGCGTCCAGACGGTGACGCCCGCGAGCACCGCGATCAGCGCCCCGGCGAGAATCCTTCGTTTGGGTTGACGACGCGCAAAGAGCACCGCGATCAGCGCGGCATAACACAGCATCAGCCAGCCGACGCCCACCGGATGCATCGAGAAGGACAAACCCGGCAAGATGTGGAAGAACTCGACGATCCGCGCCAGCACGTCCGCCGCCCCGCCCGCCAGTCGCGCCACCGCCGCAGAAAGATTCGGCGCCGGCCACGATAGCGCCATCGCCACGTACCCCGGAACCAGCACCGCCACGACCCACGGAAACAAAACCAGATTCAACACGATCGCCCACGGGGAAAACACACCGAACTGCACCGCCGCCAACGGCGCCGCCACCACGTAACACGTCATCGCCAGCGTGACGGCGTCGATCAGCCAATTCACGACGGTAAAATGCAACCACCGCCGCACACGTTGATCGTCACGAAAGACGACCAGTCCGCGACGGCGCAGCCGGCGCCCGAACAGAAGCTCCCGCATCGGGCGATACAGGAAGATCAATCCCGCGACAATCGTGAAGCTGAGTTGAAAGCCCGGCTGAAGGATCTGACGCGGATCGATCAGCAGCAGGAGAATCGTCGCCAGTCCCAGCGCGTTGATCGACGAACCGGGACGACCCGCGATGACCCCCGCCAGCAAACAGGCAGCCATGATCGCGCTGCGCAGCAGCGGAGGCCGGGCCTGGGCCAGAAACAGATACGCGCCCAGCACCACAAGGCACACGATCGCCGCCGTCCTGGGCCGTAAAAACAGCAGGCGACACAACAGGTATACGAATCCGAGGAACACGCCCAGATGCAGGCCGGAGATGCTCAGGAAGTGCGCCACCCCCGCCTGCTGCATCGTGCGATTCAGCGTGCCCAGGGAGGCGTCCCGTTCGCCGAGAATCAGGGCGTTGAGCAGTCGGCCGCTTTGCAGGTCGCCGGTTTCAAGCAGGTGTTGACGGAACATCGCGCGACATCGCCACAGCGCCGTCGTCCAACGGCTGTCCGTCGGCGGGATCGTGTGGAGGCATCGTCGGGACGGCGCACGAAACCACACCCACGTCCCACCGCGGCGGGCCGCCGCGGCGGTGTCGTATTGGCCGGGATTACTCGGCGGGTTGAATCGTCCCAGCCAGCCTTGGATCTCCAGCCGTTCGCCCGGCTGGTGCGGAGAGTACGGCTCATCCACGCTGACGCGCACCAAACCCGTCGCTTTTCGCCACGTAGCCGTTTTCCCAGCGTGTCCGGCGTCGGTGAGAATGTCCTCGGCTTCCAGCAGAAACACAACCTTCGGTTCAGGCCGATATCCGAACTCCACCCCCGGGGAGTAGATTTGCGGAAAACTCGCCACCCGCCCGCGAATCGTGGCGAGGATTTTCGACCGGTCGGTGTAGGTGAGAATGTCGTCACGGGAAACGGAATACCACGTCTGATCCATGCGCATCGCCCCGACGGCCAACACCGCTGACAGAATCGCACCCGTCGTCAATGCGCGAAGCCGGGGTTTGCGAAACGTAAGTACCGCGACAATCAACCCCGTCACACCCATCAGCATCCACAACGTCACCGGCGAGGGAAGATACCGTCCAAGAAGACACCCCGCCGCCAACGCGCCGGCCAGGGGAATCAGCGGCGCGCGAACCAAACGCCCCGGCGGCGACGGCAACCCCGCGTTGTCCAACACTTCACCCATGAATAACGATTGTAGCCGCGAAAAGGCTTTTCTCGCCACGCAATAATGTCATCCTGAGCGGAGCGCAGCGGAGTCGAAGGACCTTACGCCTAACTACCCGTAAGGTCCTTCGACTCCGCTG
>JAFGJE010000001.1 GCA_016929245.1 Phycisphaerae bacterium | reverse complement strand
GTCTTCGGACTCCGGTCTCCTACCATGTACTGTGTACCGTATACTCTCGACCTACTATGGACGACCGCACGACCTACGAAAAACGACCTACTTCTGGCTCACCTTCACCTTCGTATTCGCATTCAGATACGCCGCACCTTCCGAGACGATGGCGGAGACACCCTTGAGTCCGTCAGCAATCAGCGCGACGTCGTCTTTGATCGTGGTGATCTGGACAGGAACGCGTACCGCCATGCTGTCTGCGGTGATCCGGTACACCGTCCCCTCACTGCCGCTGACATCGGTCAACGCCCCGAAAGGAATCACCCACATCGTGCTGCTCTTGGTCGGAAAAATATCGAGACTCGCCACAAACCCGCTGTATAATGTTTTTGAGTTTGGATCGAGATCAATCCCGATTTCGAATAAACCGTTTGAGGGATCGGGCGCACCGGAGATTTCCTCGACCCGTGCGGGAAACTGGATTTCAGGATACGCATCAAACCGGACGGAGACGGAATCACCGGGAAAAATGCGAATCACATCCCGGTCGGCGACACCGGCTTTGACCCGCCACGCCTGCGCCTGGCTGCCGAAAAGCAGGATGGGCGTACCTGCCCCCACGAGCTGGCCTTCTTCGGCGAGTTTCTTGAGAACACGCCCTTTTGAGGGCGCAGTGATGCGCGCGTGACTGAAATTGAATTCGGCGATATCCAGATTCGACTTGGCGACAGCCAGCCCGCTTTCAGCGTTCTGGAGCTGTTCTTGCGTGATCACGCTGTCGGCATAGAGCCGCCCGGCACGCGCAAAATCCCGCTCTGCTTTTTCGAAACCGGTGCGCGCCTGGCTGACCTGCGCCGCGATTTCGTCGAGTTTCAGGCTGGCCAAAATTTGTCCTTTGTGGACCTGTTCGCCCTCACGGATCATGACTTGCTCGACAATGCCGCCGATCTTGAATGAAAGCGGCACTTCGGCCGAGGAGTGCAGAATCCCGCTCGTATGGATTGGAAGCACCACCTCTTCCCGCTTGACCGGCGTCATTTTCACGGGAACCGCGCGATGGGTCAGAACCGGAGCCTTTCCCCCTTTACAACTCAGAAATAAAGCAGCGATCAAAATTGGAACAACCGTTAATCGTCTCAAATGATCCTCCTTCATGCGACCTTCCACGATACAACGTAGGATGTTAAGGGCGGCAGACGGTTAATTTCCGGGGGCGCAGCCACCCATTCACCTGAAAATCCCGCCTCGCCCACCGTCATTTCGAAATGGCACAGGGCGATCCCGACGTCCACGCGCGGCAGGTCAGCCACGCCCAATTTTTCGGGACGATACCCCTTGCTGCGCTGAAGAAAAAAATGAAACTGCCGCTTTGCGGATTCGAAAACCACCCGCCAGGGCTGGCGATTGGATGCACTCGGCGCAAGACGCACCATTTCGAGCGCGGAGGCATATTCCCCCGCCTCTGAGGTGAAAAGCGGATGATGAAAATCATTTCGGAAGAAAAGCACCTCCCACGGTTTTCGGCTGTTGGACCTGGCCGCATACCGCATAAAACGTTCCAGCATTCGGGGGGAAGAGGCGGGGTATCCGACAGAAATGACGGCAGGGACGGTTTCATCTTTATGGAGATTCATCCTTTCGGCAAACCGGCTCTTTCGAAATGAACCGCCCAGCCAGCAGGTGCCGAGCCCCAGATCGGCGAGGAAAAGAACGATGGATTCCATGGCATATCCGAAATCGACGAGGCCGGATCCGGACAGGCCGGGATCGACCGCGCCGATGACAAATCCGGCCGGATTCTGGATGATGCCGTAGGTGCCTAATCCCTTCAACGTGTCAGAATCAGACTCCGTCGCTGCGACAAATTGGAACCGGAGCTTCGAACCGAACGGCCCGTTATGGAATCTGGAAATCTTTTGTGTGATTTTCGCGATCAAATCTGGGGGAATTGGACGTTTTTCGTACGTCCTCATCGAAGTGCGGTTGCGAATGATTTCCTCTGCGTTCTTTATCGGCTTCATCGGTTTTTTTCCTGTATTCCGGATCAGCGTATGGACGGGCTGAACAATGTAGTATTTTTTTCTCAAAGACAAAACCTGAAATCTCATGAAACTGATTTCTGATTTACGCATAAAAAGTCCGGCGGTTTCACAGGGGAAGGTGGAACCGCCGGATCTGATACGTTACGCGACAAACCGTGTTGCTGTTCTGTCGAATCGCCCCAAACGCCTATTTGATGTTGACCTCTATCCCGCCGTAGAACATCCTTCCGAACACAGGCGCATACATGAACGCCGCATCGTCCAGATGTTTCTCGTCCTGGATGGTGCCGAATATGTTGTCCACGCCCGCCACGAGTTTCATCATGCCCAGTTGTCTGGAGCATTTGGCATTGAACAGCATGTACGGTTCGGTTTTCTTGATCTTCGAATTCCCGGCGACTTCGCTGTAATAATCGATGTACATCGTACCCTGATAATTGCCGCTCAGGGTGATCGTCCATCCCTGTTGATCGTATTCGACCTGGACGCTTCCCGCTGTTTCCGGGAAACGGGGAATGTGTTGACTGACCGATTCATAAGGCGTCGCAACCCAGTCGGCGCGGGCATGGCTGTACTCGCCCTGATTGTACGTCAAATCCACCTCGCCCTTCAATCCCGGCGCAAGAAGCAATACAGTGGAAAACTCGACACCCTGAACAAAGGCGTCGTCGATGTTTTTCCACTGATAATCATACCCCGACGCCGCGACTTCGGGATCGGCGTCCGTGAACCCGATCTTGTTTTTCAATTCGTTTCGGAACACATTGGCGCTGATCTGAAAATTTTTTCCGTAATAATCCGCGGAAAAATTTCCGCTGACGGATTTTTCGGGTTCGAGCGACGAAGATTTCCACACGCGGGGAGAACCGCTGCACAAATGGAGGTCTTCCGAGAACCCGTACGGCGCGCGGAATCCGGTCCCCGCGTTCCCGCGCAGGACGAAGCATTCGGACAATTCGTATTTCACTGCAAGCCGGGGGTTGACGCTGGTCTCGTCGAACTTCGTTTTGGGAAACTGCGTCGAGGCGAACACCTGCCGGTCGGCGCGGTATTCTTCCTCGGAATGGTGAATGTCCATGCGGATGCCGGGGACGATCACCAGGCGATGGGAAACCGCCCATTCGTCCTGAACGAAAGCGCCGAATTCCCGCGCGGATTTATTACTCGTGGATTGATAGGATTCGCCGTAAAAATCGCTTGCAGGATCGACCACGGCGTACAGCCCGGATTCCCCCAGATCGTCCCAATAACCCTGCGCACCGGCGAGAAGGCTGTGCCCGCCGATCTTCAATCCGTACGTGGATGTGAGGGTCAGGGATTTCTCGTCGGCGATATACGGCCGCATCGTCCTCAAGTCGGGCGTTTCGTCGTTGTGCGTCGCCATATAATCGCCGAGATAGGAATCATTGGTGGCTTCACGGTCGTGATCCGCGTATGCGGCCGAAAAATTGAATTCGGAAATGGAAGACACGGGAACGGCGTACGACAGTTCCGCCTCGTAGCGGTTCGTCGTGATGTTTTCCGTGCCGTCGGTGAAGGGATTCTTGTAATAACCGTCATCGAGAGTTCCGCCCCTGCGGTTTTCGTGAACGCTTTTTCCGCGGACGATCAGTTTGTCGTTCGCGAAAGCCGCGTCATACAGAAACAAACCGAACCCCAGATTGGTCAAATCCTGCGACACCCGGTCCGAGACGCCGTCTTTGCGATCCACCTCACCCTTCGTGCTTCCTTCGCTGGTTTGATCGATCGCGTCTCCGGTCAATTTCTGGGCATACACGTTCAATCCGAGGCTTCCCAGCCTGATCGAGGAGGAGACATCATACTTGTTGGTGTTGTAGCCTCCCATCTGAATTCCGACCTTCGTCGAAGGCGCGAACGAAGGTTCCCTGGCCACCAGGTTGATCGCGCCCGCGACCGCGCTGCT
>JAFGJE010000061.1 GCA_016929245.1 Phycisphaerae bacterium | reverse complement strand
GGACCTCACGGGTAGCTACCCGTGAGGTCCTTCGACTTCGCTCGAAGACTCGCTGCGCTCAGGATGACAACACGTTAATTTATTCTGTAAAGTAACACCTTCGCCTTACAGTTTCCAGTATTCGTCGATCGGCGCCTGATACCGGCGAATCGCGCCGTTCCGCACGTCATCATACGAAACGCAACCGCCCGTCGTCGCCGATTCATAGCAGGCCAGGGACAGCGCCTTGGCGGCCTGTCCGGTGGGGCCGTCCATTTCGACAGAATCCCCCTCCGCGATCGCGCGAACAAAGTCCGCCACCTCAATCGCGAAACCGTCCGTCGCGCCGTAAGGGAACAGGCGATCCTTTCGCCCCGCCGACAGCGAGTTCATATACTCCTGAACGATCCGCTCCGACGAAATCATCGTGCCGTCGGCGAGTTTCGCTTCCCCGCCGCCCTGGAACGGGTGAAACACGAATCCCAGGTCCGTCATCACGCCGTTTTCACCGTAATATTTACCGTACCTGGTTTCTTCCCCGGGACAGTACCGGCTGAACGTCCACGTCAGCCGCACCCCGCCGGGGAACGTGATCACCGCGTGCCATTCGTCCTCCACGTCCACGTTCGCCTCACCGAGAAACGGCACGTCCTGAATCGGCGCGGGGTTCACCGTCCGCATCGTGCAGTAAACCGTTTGGGGGTTTCCGAACAGCACCAGCATCATGTCGGCAAGGTGCGCGCCGCTGTCCAGGATCATCCCCCCGCCGGTCAGCCGCTTCACCGCGCGCCATTTCCACTTGGGGTCGGCCAGGTCGAGGGGCTGGTTGCATCGCCAGACGACATCCACGTTTCGCACGTCGCCGATGATCTTTCGTTCCGTCAGCGCCCAGGCGCACGCGCGGGCGGTCTGGAAACGGCGGATGTCTTCGCCTGTCGAGAGAATGCGCCGGTTCTTTTGCGCCGCCTCGATAATCTTCTCACCGGCGCGGAGGGTCAGTCCCAGGGGTTTTTCCAGCATCACGTGCAAACCGCCGTTCAAACACTCCACCGCCGCGGTGTGGTGAAACGCGTGCGGTGTGCAGACGTCGGCGGCGTCGGCGAGTTTCGCCGCCAGCAAGTCCTGAATGCTCGCCAGCACGGCGGGCCGATTCTTCTGAAACGCGGCGATTTCATCCGCCTGTCGATCGGCGTTCGCTTGGTTCGGGTCCACGCACGCGACGACCTCGAAGCTCTGGCAGCCTCGTTCCTGCAGGTCGCGATAGCCTTTGACATGGTTGCCCGAAATCCAGCCGCAGCCGACCAGGGCAAGTTTCACCTTCGCGCTCATGCCCGCATCTCCTTCTGTATCGCCGCGACACACTTTGACAGCGCCGGGACGGGATTGTCCACGTCGGCTTCGTATTCGACGATCGCCTGTCCGTCAAACCCCGCCTGGTTCAACTGCGCGAACAGCGCCGGTAAGTCCAGGTTGCCCGTTCCCACGACCACGTCCCGGTGCTTCCGCGCGCGGTCGAACGTGAAATCCTTCAGATGCACGCCGTACAGGCGGTCAGCGAAACGCTCCGCCATCGCGACGGGATCTTCCCCGGCATCGAGCGCCCAGGCGGTGTCGAGCATCAGGCCGATGCGCGGCGAGGTCTGGGCGAATACCGCGTCGAGCATCTCGGCGCCGCCCAACCAATGTCGCCCGCCGTGATTGTGAATCGCCAGGTTCACGTCGTACTTCTCCGCCAGCGTCTCGGCGGCGCGAAAGGCAGCCGGGACGACCTTGGGATCGAACGAAACGCTCATCACCTTCGCGCCGATCTTTCGCATGAATCGGAAATACTTTTCCTCCGTCGCGGGATCGTTTTTGAATCCCTGCACGCCGATCCCGATGATCTGCACGCCGGCGTCGCGGTAGGTTTCGATCACGGAATCGAACGTGCTTTCGTCCGTGAAATCCGCGTGGACGCCGCACAGTTCGATCCGATTCAGGCCGATGGCTTTGACCCTCCGGGCCGTCTCCGCGTTGTCCTTGCACCCCCGAAAGCAATAACTCTGTACCGCCAATGCGTCTTGGTTCATCATGATACAACTCCTGAAAAAATTCCCATCGAGTATAGGACGCGTCGGAAAAGATATCCCGTCGCTCCGTGGAACGAGTCTATCCGGGACTCCGAAAGGAGCAATGGACCGAACTGCACAAACGATGACAAATCCTGCACAAAACTATCGTCGGGATTCGGAAGGACTTCGTCCGGTGAGTTTTTTGAAGGTGCGGGAGAAATGGTACGGGTCGTCGAACCCCACCCGGCGGGCGACCTGCTTGACGGACAGATCGGTCGTCGCCAGGAGTCGTCGGGCGAAGTCCATGCGACACTGGAGAAACAGCCGCGCCGGAGGGGCGCCCAGGACGGCTTTGCAGGTATGCGCCAGGGCGCTTTGGCTCATGTTCAACCGTCGGGCCATCTGCGCGACCGAAAGGTTCTCCGCGATGTGCGCCTGAAACAGGCGCAACAGTCGAATCGGAAACGCCGAAGAGGCGGTGAAACCGAGAAACTCCTCGTGGATCGCCTCGGCCGGGAAGGCGCGAACCATTCGCCAGAAAAATTCCTCCAGCAGCGCGTCCTGAACGAGCGGCGCGATCAGTCCGCCGCGGTCCGATTCCCGCTGAATCGCCTCCACGAGAGGCCAAAAGATCGCCAGGTCCACCCGCGCGTGTTGATGATCGGGCGTGATCCCCTCCGCCAGCAGTTTCGTCGGACCAGGTCCGCGGCCGTCGAAATGAAACCGAAAGGCGAAATAGCGAAGCGGTGGATCGCAGAAATCCCGGTGCCGGTCGCCCGGGGCGATCAGCAGAATTTCACCCGGCCCGAACGTCAGCTCCCGTTCGTTCAACGTGCAGCGATATTCACCTTCATGCACGAGGATCACCTCGTGGTCCTTGTGCCGGTGGAGGGCGTAATCGAATCCCGCCTTGAATTCAATGATCCCCATGCCGAAGAACTGCGGCGCGATACGCACCGGCCGCTCCTGCCCGCCGGCGCGGTGAACGGATTGAATCGACACGTTGGCGTGATCCGAACGCATGGTGTCCTGAAGGTAGATTACCCTCAACAGGTCGTCAAGTCTCAACCTGGAACGGCAGCGATTCCGCAGGTTGGGTTGTTGCGGGGCGAAGAGGCTGGACTTATGACATTTTGGCGAGGGTGTCAGCTTCGGATGGCCCTT
>JAFGJE010000004.1 GCA_016929245.1 Phycisphaerae bacterium | reverse complement strand
ATCCCTTCGGTGAAATTCCAATATCACTGCCGTCCCGTTGGGACTTGCATTTCTATACAACCCTTCCGGGGGTTCGCTGCGCTCACGTCCCGGATAAATGCTGGTCAGCCCTATCGGGCTTCAAACAAACCCGTATGCGTTTTTGAGATGTGGGTAAAGGTGAGGCCGTGGTTCGCGGAGCGCAGCGGAGCAACCACGTTATCCTATCGGGCAGCGGAACGACGGGAAATTTTTTGACTTGTTTTCCTGCTGCCCACTCCCCACTCCCTGTTTCCCGCGTTAAACGTGGTTGCTCCGCTGCGCTCCGCGAACCACGGCACCCGTGTTCCTGGGGGAAAGGATTTTTCCCAATTTCGGTGTAACCGACCACGCTTCGTCCGCACTATCCCGGTGAAACCGAAAACACCCGTCCGAAGGCGGGAATCGCTGGAACGAATACGAAAGGAGCGTTTACCATGACACGGACACGAAACATCCTGCTGGCCCTGATTATAGTGATGGCAGCCGCCTCCACGCTGTACGCCGGGAAAAAGGATAAACACGATCGGAACGACGCTCCGCGTCCGAAGAACGCCAAGGTGCAAAAAGCGCCGGCCGGGAAACCCGCCCCGCGCGCGATGAAGGAAACTCCCCGGCGAGAGGCGCGTGAAGCTCCCCGCGCCGCCAGGGCGCACAAGTCCATCGCTCGCCGCCCCGAAAAGAACCGCCATGTCGAAAAGCGCGTGATCGTCAAGCAGCCGGCTGCCAAACGTCCCCCGCGGCAGACCAAGGTCAAGGTGGTGCATGTCAAGCAACCCCAACCCCAGCCGCGGAAGGTCGTTAAAGTCGTGCATGTCTATCCCGATGATTTCTGCTGCAACCCCACCGATCGGGAAGTGTTTTACATCACGATCCTGAATCGAACCAACCGGACGCTGGAACTGGAACTCGACGGATCGCATGAAGGCGACGACGACATCGGCAAGCTGTATCCCGGTGAGGGGATGGAATATCCCATGGTCGTCAAGACGAAGAAACTCCCGGAGACCTTTGAACTGGAGGCCGGCCCGTACGAAGTGGAGTTCACGCTGACGCATCGCAGCCCGCGGGAACTGGTCCTGGTGATCACGCCCGGGGGTATCTACGCGGAATGATCCACGCCCAAGGTGTCATTCGCGAACGGGATGGTCGGATTTGACTCCGACCATCCTGTTTTTTCGATTACGCGCCCACCAGGCGGATGGAATTTTTCCCGGAGGCCTTGGCGACCCGCAGGGCGCGGTCGGCTTGGCGCAGGAGGTCCAGGCAGCATCGCCCGTGCTGGGGGAATCCCGCCAGGCCGCCCGAAATCGTCAATTCGCCCGACGCGCGGGATCCCAGGGACGGCAGGTCGTGGTTTTCCACCACCTGACGGAATCGATCCGCCAGTTCCCAGGCGTCCCGCAACGGCTGGGACGACGGGTCGCGCAGCTCGTGATCCCAGAACAGCACCGCGAATTCATCGCCGCCGATCCGCGCGACGATATCCTGCTCGCGCGAAATCGAACGCATGAGGGTCGCCGTGTCGCGCAGAATCTCGTCCCCGGCGGCGTGGCCGTATTCGTCGTTGTAGTGCTTGAAATTGTCGATGTCGTACAGCAGCAGCGTCGCGCGGAAGTGTTCGTCGTCCGCGCGGCCGAGGATATGGTCCGCCAGGTGATAGAAATACCGCCGGTTGTACGCGCCCGTTAAGTGGTCGGTGATCGCCAGGCGATGCAGCGACTCGGTCCGGCAGGCGGTTTCGCTCAGCACCGGCAGCAGCGCGTGCAGATCGGCGATCAACTCGTCCAGGTCGCCGTCGCAGCGGAAGGGTTCGTCGGGCACGAGCAGCCGCGCGGGCGAACCGGGGAGCATCAGCAGCGGTTCGACGGGACCGCACTGATCCGCGGGCGTCCAGTGCATCGGCACGCCGGCGGCGTCGGACACCAGTTCCGCGACGCGCGCTTCGAGTCGTTCGGCGTTCTGGGCGGATCGCATCAGTTCGGCGATGTCCTTCGTTCCCAGCGTCGTCGGAGGACGGGTGTCATCCGCCTTCGGCCCGCGCAGCAGGAGGTTCATCTCGCCGCGCGTGGGAGGATAGGAGCAGCAGCCGTCCGCGACGCGTTCCACTTCGGCCCGCAGTTCCGGAGGCGCGTCGGGTTTGCAGACCGCCAGCAATCGCACCTGCTGATTCAACCGTCGCACCGCCTGGGCGAAGTGCCCCATTTCCGGGTGCGTCCCGGCCATCACCACCGCGTTGCAGCGCCGACGGGCCATCTCGATCAGGGCGTCGTAGGCGTCGTCGGCCTGCACGACGTTCGGACGATTCATGTGCCGGGTCAGTTCCCGGGCGGTATCTTCATCCGCCAGCAGCAGGACGTCGTCGCCCTGGGGTCGCGAGGTTTCGTTCGAGTCGTTCATGAATCGTCCCTCCCGGAGGATGGAGCGGCGTTGTACCCCGGCGCCGGAGAAATAATGCGGCTGTGCCGGGGCGGTTCCATCTCGCTGCGATATTGAATGTCATCGACTGACTTATGATTCATCGATTCCGGTTTTTTTTTCGGCGCGGGCGCCGCGACGGGCGCCGCGGGGGCGGGGGGCGCTTCCTTCGGGAGAATCGCCCGAAGAACCGACGGAAGGTCGTCCATCGAAATCAGCCGCATTCCGCTTAAATCGTCGGCGGAGAATCCCACTGGAAACGCGCCGACGCCCAGGATTTCCACGCCCAACTCGCGGGCGACCTGGAGAAGCTTTCGATGCGGAGGCGTGAGGCACGGAAGGTCGATCAGGATCGCAACAGCAGGCGCGGCAAGAAGTTCCGCCGCGGCTTGGTATCCCCCTTCGGTGCGGGCAAACGTTACGTTTTGCCCGATGATTTGTGGATCGGGGATTGTAAGTTCCCCGCTTCGCGCGAGTATGACGATTCGATAGTCGCCTTTCATAAGGTCTCCATTTTCCCCAAATGGCGGCGTAGTTTTTCAATTGTCTGTATTTTCACCCCCTATTTTACCGCAACCCGCAAAATCGGGAAACCCCTATTTTTGCCGGTTTTTTCACCTGACGGAAAAAAACTCAGGGTTCCTTCGGTTCTGTCGCGGGATCCATGCGGACGGCATGGACCATCGGGCGGAGGAGGATGACCGTTTCAAATGAAACGCCTTTTCGGTCCTTGGTTAAAAACGCCTTTCCGGGACTGGTGGGTCTCTGGGCCAGCACACCCGGGCCGATGACCAGGAAATCGTTGTTCTTCACGGTCAATTGAAAGGCCATCGGTTCCAGCGTCAGAAAGACCGGTTCGTTCACCATCGTCGTGACGCCGTGTTCGTGAACGAGTTTGGGTACGCGTCGGGAGCTGCGAATCTGCGGCACGACGGTCATCAGCACCTTGTTGGGATCATCCTCGTTGAGCGTGCAGAGGATCGTCAGAAGATAGTCGCCCGGCGGAACATGTTCGCCCGAAAGGGTCTGGTCTTCCCGGGAGGTAAAAAGCAGCCGCGTCGGCTGATCGGTTTGCAGTTCGAGCGGGGCGGGTCGTCCGGGGGCGATCACGATCGTCGCCGATTGGAACACCTGCCCCGTCATTCGTTTCAGGGATTTCTCAATGTCGTCCCAGTCTTCCTTTCGTCCGATTCCCACGCGGAAACCGTTCATTCCCAGCACGCGCGATTGGAGACTGACGGGTTCCTCGTCGAGATGGCTCCAGAGTTCTTCGGAACGGCTGGCGATTCCCCGGGGCACTTCAATCGTCACCAGTTGCAGGCGGGTCAGGTAGATCGTTTCGGGAGTTTTGTCCTTCGCGGCGGTTTCCTCGTGGATGTACGGCGAGTCCATGGGAATCGGCGCCGTCGGTCGCGTCGTCGGGGAAACGCCGCCGGTTTGGTTCGGCGCTTCCTCACAACCCGCCGCCAGCAGGGTCGTCATCAAAATGCCCGACGCGAGAAGCTTCATCCGTCCCCTCACATGCCGACCGAGGTGGTTTTGGGTTCGACCATCGTCAGCTTTCGATATCCATGGGCGAATTTCACCACGACGATCCACCAGACCAGAAACGCCGCCGCGGGGTACACCAGGAAGCGCCCGTAGAAGAATATCTTGTCCTGGAGCGACGGTTGCGCCAGGAGGTGATAGGCGTCCCGCGAGAGGGTCAGTTCCATGGTATTGAACAGCGCTCCGCAGGCGACCGAGGAATTGTACACCTGCTGCCAGGGAATGACCATTCCCAGCAGAATCACCGCCCAGAACATCGATCCGACCAGCTCCGTCGTTCCTTTTCCGTGGGCCAGCAGGGACAGTCCGCCGGCGAGCATCAGCGTGAAGACCAGCAGCGTCGTGCAGGCCATCGCGACGAATTTCGTGATCGGAAGTCCCCAGTCCATCGTTTTGAGATAGGCTTCCCGGGGGGTGAGGGGTTGGGGTTTTTCCGGGGTCGGCGGAAGGTTCTCTTCCTCCAGGGAGGCGGTGGCTTCCTCGAACGTCGTCGGTTCCGGTTTGTCCAGGACCGTGGTGAATTCCAGCAGGATGAACGAATTGAGCTGGAACAATATCGACAGCAGGATCAATACCAAAAACAGATTCTTGAACCGTTTGACCGTTTTCATGGCCTGGACGTATTCCGTGAGATTTTCCATTTGTGTCATGATGTCGATCCTCGTGGGCGTTGTGAAAATCCCGGCGCGCAGTTCCGCCGGTTCCGATACTCCTATCGTCCGATTCGGGCGGTTTTCAATAGACCAATCCCGCCTTGCTTTTTCCTTCGGCGTTCCGTGTGTCATCCTGAGCGAAGCGCAGCGAAGTCGAAGGACCTCACGGTTTCGGTGGCGTAAGGTCCTTCGACTTCGCTGCGCTTCGCTCAGGATGACAATTTTTGGGAATTTGTTTTGGAAATTGCGTCCGACCGCCGCGGCGCGCTACAATACCGGGCATGTCGAAGCAGCGTGATTTCTATGACATCCTGGACGTGAAGCGAAACGCCTCCGCCGACCAGATCAAAAGCGCCTACCGCAAACTCGCGCGGAAATACCATCCCGACGTGAACAAAGCCCCCGACGCGGCGGAAAAATTCCGCGAGGCGACCGAGGCCTACGACGTCCTGTCCGATCCCGAAAAACGAAAACAATACGACCAGTTCGGAAGGGCGGCCTTCGATCGCGGCGCCGGCCCGGCCGGGTGGGGCGGATTCCACCCCGGCGCGGGCGGACAAAACGTCCATTTCGACTTCAGCGATATCTTCGGCGACCGGGGCGGCGGCAGTTCGGGATTCATGGGCATGGGGCTGGAGGAAATCCTCGAAGCCCTCGGCGGGCAGGCGCGACGCAAAGGCGCCCGCCGCGCGCGGGCGCATCAACCCGTCGCCAAAGGCGAGGATATCGAACATCATATCGAACTGGATTTCCTCCAGGCGCTGCACGGAACGAGCACGACGCTGAAGATGACCGGCCGGGACGCCTCGGGCAAAACCTCCGAGCAGACGATCACGGTGAAGATTCCTCCCGGTGTCGGGGAAGGACAAAAGATACGCCTGCGCGGCAAGGGGCAGGAAGGTCCGGGCGGGTCGGGCGACCTGCTGCTGATCTGCCACGTGAAGGATCACCCGTATTACCAGCGGGTGGGCAACGATATTTACGTGCAGTTGCCCGTGGGCGTCGTCGAGGCGACGCTCGGCGGGTCGATCGACGTGCCGACGATCGACGGCATGACGACGATCAGGATTCCCCCCGGAACGCCCAGCGGGCGGCGCATCCGTCTGCGGGGCAAGGGCGTCAAACCCGCCGGCGACAAACCGCGCGGCGACCTGTACGCGGTCGTGAAAATCGTGCCCCCCAAAAACGTTTCCGAAAAGGGCGCCGCGCTGCTGGAGAAGTTTCGCGATCTGGAAGGCCCCAACGCCCGCGCGGAGGCGCCATGGTCCTGAACGACACGCAACAAACCGTGCGGCGCGTCAACTACACCGTGCTGCTGTTCTGCCTGCTCCTTTCGGCTGTCGTGATGATCGCCGTGGTATGGATTCTCGCCCGGGCGGCCGGGGGCGCCGACGAACGGACGCGCCCCGTATTGGTTCGCCTGGCGTGGGTCGCGGCGGCGTGTGTCGGTCTCGACGCCCTGGGACTGCTGTGGATTCTCCTGCGATGGATGCGCCTGCGAATTCTCCCTTCCGCCCCCTTGCCCGAAGCGCCCTACATCGACGCCTGGAGCGAAGCCGGAAAACGAATCCAACCGGACGAAGACGACGAGGATTTACGGGAGTGAACAACGATTCCAGATTTTTTCGCATCTTACATACAGCCCAACGGGCTGAAGGAGCATAGCCCAGGGCGAAGCCCTGGGATGGGAAATGTGAACAGTTCCAAGCCCTGCAAGGGCGTTAGAGTTTGTCACGCCCTTGCAGGGCTTGGAAAAAAAGACAATCGATTTCCCAGGGCGTTGCCCTGGGCTATGTTGTTTTCGCCTTTCAGGCGAACGAAGCAATACGCAATGAGTTTTTGATGCGTACATCCTGATAATGATTTCGTGACGACTTGAAGGCGTCACGGAGAAGACTATAATGGCCGGTTGTTTTACGGGTGTCATCGAACTGACAGAAACACCCGGGGAGTGTTCATGATGAAATATATCGTTTTGGGAACCATCGGGATGCTGGTCGTCGGTTTGTGGGCTTCTCCCTCCTCCGCCGATCCGCCGAAACTTCTGGCGGAATTCACGGTCGCTGCCGGCGGGGAACCGATCGTCCTTCCGGTGATCCTGAAAGGCAAAACCTACCAGTTTCTCCTCGACACCGGCGCCAACCGCACCACCTTCGACACGAAACACGAAAAGCTTCTGGGCGAACCGAAGCAGTCGTACGAAGCCAAAACCCCCGAGGGGGAATCCCATGTCATGAGCATTTACTACGCGCCGGACGCGACGGTCGGTCCGCTGAACCTCCAGGACGCCGGGCCGGTGTTCTGCGTGGACCTCTCCATCCTGCGCGAGGCGACGGGATTGCAGATCGACGGCGTGCTGGGCAACACGTTCCTGCGAAAATACGCCGTGCAGATCGATTTCGACGCCGGGAAGGTTCGTTTTTATCAACCCAACGGCCCGCGAAGCGAATGGGGAACCGCCACGGATATGGAAATGCTCCCCAGCGGCGTGCCGGTGATTTTCATCACCCTCGTCGGCGACGTGCGGGCGATCGTGATCCTGGACACGGGCTTCAGCGGTTCGGGAATGATTCCGGCGTTGTTGTTCGACGATCTTCGAAAGAAGAAAAAGCTCCCCGCCGTCGAAGCGAAGCATCTTCGCCGCGGCGGAGAGGACGCCAAAACCCTCACGATGCGCGTCGACGACGTTCGATTGGAGACGCTCCGCTATCCCAACCTGTTGCTGGATCGCAGCGAGGAGGCGGCTTCGCTTCTGGGACTGGATTTCCTGTCGCGTCATGTCGTGACGTTCGATTTTCCCGATGGTAAATTCTGCCTGAAAAAAGGCGAACGCTTCGACGCCTCCGACGAGGCGGACATGAGCGGCCTGCATATGCTGTCCCAAGAGGGAAAGGTGATCGTGCATTCCATCGACGAAGGTTCTCCCGCCGCCAAGGCCGGTCTGAAACCCGATGATATCCTGCGAAAAATCGACGACCAGAATGTTCAGGAGTTTACCCTGACGACCCTGCGAAAACGGCTTCGGGCCGGCGACGGGAAAACGGTGGAGGTGATCTTCCAGCGAGGCGACAAGGGATTCAAGACCACGATCCAACTCCAAAAGAAAATCTGACAAAAAAAACGGACAAAAATCTTCCACGAATTACACGAATTTCACGAATTGTTTTTTTATCCAATGGGTAATCCAAGGTATTCCATTCGTGATATTCGTGTAATTCGTCGATTCTGTTTCAGGCGTGTACAGGGAGTGAAATCAGGAATTCTATGACGAAAGTTTGTATTGGAATCGACCTGGGGGGGACGTTCGTGAAATTCGGCTTGGTGGACGAGACGCGGCGGGCGGGGAAGGTGTTTTCTCTGCCCACACCGCCGAACCCCCAGCCCGAAGACGTTGTCGCGGTGATGGCCGACGGCGTGGAAAAAATCATCGCGGATCATTCGCTCGCGCGGGAAGACATTCTCGGCGTCGGCGTCGGCGCGCCCGGACCTTTGAGCGTCAAGCGGGGAATCCTGCTGCAACTGCCCAACATGCAGACCATGCGAAACTATCCCCTGCGGGATCGCGTTTCCGAGGCGGTTGGTTTCCCAGCCACCCTGGAAAACGACGCCAACGCCGCCGCCTACGCGGAATATCTCTGCGGCGCGGGACAAGGCACGCGCGATATGGTCATGTTCACGCTGGGCACCGGCGTGGGCGGAGGGATTATCCTCGACGGTAAGGTGCTCCACGGCGCGAACGAAATGGGAGGAGAAATCGGGCATATCATCGTGCAGCCGGGCGGGCGCCCCTGCCCCTGCGGGCAGAAAGGCTGCCTCGAACAGTACGGCTCGGCGATGAACCTCGCCAAGTACGCTTCGCGGCGAATTCGCGAGGAGAAACCCGTCAGCCGACTTACGGAAATTCTGAAACAAAACGGCGAAATCGACGCCAAAACCATTCATGCCGCCGGCCGCGACGGCGACGCCTTCGCCCGTGAACTGTGGGAGGAAATGGCGATGTACCTGGCCGTCGGATGCGTGAGTATCTGCCGGCTGTTCGATCCCGACCGGATCGTCTTCGCCGGCGGGATGACGCGGGCCGGCGAGGACCTGCTGGAACCGATCCGGCGTCACTTCCAGCGGGAAGACTGGACCATGCTCGAAACGAAAACGACCCTCGCCATCGCCGCGCTGGGCGCCGACGCCGGCGCGATCGGCGCGGCTGGGGTCGCCTGGAACGCCTTCGGAACGAAATCTTCGTCGTCATCCTGAACGGAGCCGAAGCATCTCACGGCATCGGACCCGTGGGGTCCTTCGACGCAGCTTGCCCCCAAGGGGCCGCGCTCCGCTCAGGATGACAATTCATTTTCACTCCCCCATCCGCCGACGATATTCTGCCGGGGAGAATCCGAAATGCTTCTTGAACACGCGGTGAAACTGCGGGTAACTTCCGAATCCCGCGCGCAAGGCCGCCCGCGTCATGTTGTGTCGCCTTCCCCGCCCGAAAAACTCCCGGAAGCGATCCAGCCGCACGCGCTGACGGTATTCCACGATCGACATACCGATCTGCCTGGCGAACACACGGCTGAGTTGTGACGGGCTCAACCCCGCCTCCTGCGCGAGGGTGTCCACATCCGGGGGCGCATGTTCGCTTCGCAACAGCCGGATCGCACGGTCCACGGCGGGATGCACGTCGCCGCCGGCGAAATCCTCCCCCTGTCGATGCGCCGCCCAGGCCGACAACAACCAATACCCCAAAGCCGCGTTATACCGAGGCGGATCGTCTTCGAACGTTTGCATCGCACGGGCGACGGCGGTCAATTCCTTCATCGCCTCGTTGGAGATTTTTTTATGAACCCGGTCGGTCGGTGTTTCACTCAGCACCGCCCGGTGCATCTCCGGCGGACAGATTCGCACCAGCATCTCCGGGCGAAAGACCGCGATCCACATCTCCAGATCCTCTGAAACGCGAATCAGGCCGTGATCGGCGGAACTTCGCTGCCAGAACAGGCTTCCCCGGTTGAGGGTATACAGCGCCCCTTCGAGTAAATACACACCATGCCCCCGCGTGATCAGGTTGACCTCCAACTCGACGTGACGATGACGCATGGGAACTTGCGCGCCCTTGTGAAACGCCCTGCACCAACCGTCGGAATCCTTGCGTAATCCGATATCCGTCAGGTCCATAGCATAAAATGATAACATATTCATCGATTATGAGAAGAAAAACTTCAAATAAAGCGGATAATGATTATTTGTTGTAACAGGCACAGAATCCCGTGACGGGGTGGGACGGTGGTCGTCCCGCCCCTGTCCGCGGGACCAAACGACGGCGAACCATGAGTATTGACATTCATTTCACCCCTGACGACTGGGCGAGGATCGAGCGGGATTGGGGCGCGTTCTGGACGGGCGAACTGGATCGGGCGATTGTGAGCATTTCGATGCTTGACGTCCCCGAAGGCGTGAACCTTCCCGATGCGCCGAGTTTCGTCGCCCAGCTGCCGATGGACATGTCCGCCGACGAGATCGTGGATCGCTACGAAGCCCGCCTGCGCCACACGCGATGGTACGGCGAGGCGTTTCCGATGTGGTTCGTGAACTTCGGTCCGGGCAGCATCGCCGCCTACCTCGGCGCGAAAATGGGCGTCGCGCCGGACACCGTCTGGTTCGAGCCTGCCGAGAACCGCGAACTAGCGGACATGCACCTGCACTTCGATTCCGATAACGCGATCTACCAGCACGCGCTGAAGGTCTCCCGCAAGGCGGCCGAACGATGGGCGGATCAGGTGTGCGTCAGCATCCCCGATATCGGCGAAAACCTAGACATCCTCGCGTCCCTGCGTTCGACCGATCGGCTGCTCATGGACACGATGGACTGTCCCGAACAGATCGACAGGCTGGCGGGTGAAATCACCACCCACTGGCTGAAGTATTTCGAAGCGTTCCACGCCGCCACCGAAGCCGGGCACGGCCATACCGCCTGGTCCGGACACTTTTCCCCGGGCCGAACGTATATTCTCCAGTGCGACTTCAGCTACATGATCTCGCCGGAGATGTTCCGGCGGTTTGTGATTCCGGACCTGCAAACCTGCTGCCGTCATCTCGACCACAGCTTCTACCATCTCGACGGCAAGGGCGCCCTGCCGCACCTCGACGCGCTGCTTCAGATCGAGGAACTGCACGGGATTCAGTGGGTGCCCGGCGCCGGTCAACCCAATCCCGCCCATTGGCCCGACTTGCTGTCGAAGATTCGCCAAGCCGGGAAGCTCTGCATGGTCTACGGCACGCCGGAAGAAATGCTCAAAATCGCCCGCGAGCACGGCCCGAAGGGATTCTTCATGCACACCGGCGGATTCCGCGACGAAAACGAAATCCGGGACTTCCTCAAGCAGCTTCACGGGGAAGGATAGTAAAAGTTTTATCCGTAAATAGTTTTACTGTGTAATTTCATTTTCGTTCTTTACTCCTTAGCGGAGCCAATAACTTATGCCGT